>JAKZTI010000049.1:0-12218 GCA_047517145.1 Gammaproteobacteria bacterium | reverse complement strand
TTCTGGCTTGAATTCATTCACCGTATCTGGGGCCGCAGTATCGGTATTGTCTTCTTTGTGCCATTCATATTTTTTCTACTGAAGAAAAAACTGGACAGGAAACTAATACCGAAGTTGATCACAATGTTTATCCTCGGCGGACTACAGGGAGTTCTAGGCTGGTTCATGGTCAAGAGTGGTTTATCTGATCGGCCAGATGTCAGTCAATACCGTTTAACCGCACATTTGATCTTTGCCTTCTTCCTTTATGGCTGGATACTCTGGACTGCACTGGGATTATTATTTCCAAGGCCACATACCTTCAAACAACAAACTCTACATACTTATAAAGGCTTTCTATCGGCACTAACTTTATTACTTGTGATTGCTATTATGTCAGGTGGTTTTGTTGCTGGAACCGATGCGGGCCTAATTTATAATACCTTCCCTTTGATGGGCGACACACTTTTACCAAAAGATTTATTCATCCTTGATCCTCTGATAAAAAACTTCTTCGAGAATGTAATAACCATTCAATTTACACATCGTGTATTAACAACGTTACTCTTTGTTTCTGTCGTTGCTTTCTGGTTCAAGACCTTGAATCGGGAATTACCTGGACGCACTCAAATTGTTTTACATTGCTTATTGGCGGCAGTCATCCTGCAAGTCACTCTTGGCATCTCAACATTGTTGCTTGTTGTGCCTGTGCCATTGGCAGCGGCACATCAGGCAGGTGCGTTGATATTATTGACCGCGATGCTTTGGGCCAGACATGAGTTTAGAACTTAAGCCCGAGATTTAGAGCTATAAACCAGAGGATTTCTCTGCAGACAACACCGTATTGGCCACAAGAATGGCTATGGTCATGGGGCCGACACCGCCAGGCACTGGCGTGATGTAGCCCGCCCTTTCACTGGCACTTGCAAATTCAACGTCTCCAACCAACCGACCATCATCAAGACGATTGATACCCACATCAATCACGGTGGCACCTTCCTTGATCATGTCACCTGTGATCATCTCCGGGCGACCTGTAGCAACAACTAAAATATCTGCTCTTGATGTATGACTTTTCAATTCTTGCGTTCTTGAGGTACATATTGTCACAGTAGCATTCTTTTCGAGCAACAACATGGCCATAGGTTTACCAACGATGTTACTCCTTCCCACTACGACTGCTTCCTTACCCTCAAGTGGAATATTCATATAATCCAGCATGCACATCACACCATATGGTGTACAGGGTGGGAATTTCATATTTCCTGTGAAGAGTGCGCCGAGATTATAGTAATGAAAACCGTCAACATCTTTATCAGGAGAGATGGCCTCCAGCACTTTAACGTCATCAATGTGCGCGGGCAAAGGAAGTTGCACCAGGATACCGTGAATTTTGTCGCTATGATTTAGTTCATCAATTTGCTTCAGTAGCATTTCCTCAGAGACATCTTCCGGCATATCATGAGATTCAGAATGCAGACCCACTTCATGACAGGCCTTGATCTTATTTTTCACATAGACACGCGATGCCGGATTATCACCGACAATAATCACCGCCAGGCCTGGCAAAATACCATTATCTTTTAATTTATCAGCACGATGCCGCCACTCTTCACGCACCGCCTGAGAGATATCTTTGCCATCAATTATTTTTGCAGTCATTTTGTTCGTCTCGTTTAATAGTTAGCAACAGCTTGATTTTTCATCAGCTTGCTTGTGTACACCGCCTTTTGTTTCACTCGCAGGTCGTCTTGTTCCCATTGGAGCGCACCATATGACTGCTTCCCGTTTTTTGGCTGGCGTAATACCAATGAAATCATTTTTGTGTGGGCCTTCAGTTAAATATATAAAAGTACGTTCGCATACAGCCATTCTTATACCCCGTGGGAATTCATGGCCTTCATCATCAAAGATTGTCTTGAAGGGACCTTTGTAGATCACGGCCTGTCCTTTATCCAGGCATTCTTCACCACTACCTTTAACAGCCGTGACTGTCACCGATCGAAACTCTATGCCTTCAACCACCTGCCATGGTTCAGCATCCCATTTATCCAGAGCTACAGAAAGAAATCCTGCGCCATGAAACGCATTCAGCATCTCTTCTTCTTCAAAGGCCCCGGAGATACAGCCGCTCCATAATTCATCATCAGCTTTCAAGTGTTCAGGTATGGGTTCATCGCTGACAATGTCTGAAATAGCAATGCGGCCACCTGGCTTCAGTACACGAAATATTTCACTGACCAGTTGTTGCTTTTGTTGATCGCCTACCAGGTTTAGAACACAGTTTGAAATGATCAGGTCAACTGAATTATCTGCAACTAGAGGCTTGTCATGTCGTTGTGCTGTCTGCCACAGCTCCAGTTGATGTGCACCTTCCACATCTGTGACCGGATTTTCAGCCAACCATGCATCCATAGCTGCCAAATCCAGTGCTAAATCCTGTATGTGGCCTTTACGAAATTCAACACGATCACTACCCAGTTTTGTTGCCATTTCTTCCTGATATTTTCGTGCCAATCCAAGCATGTCGTCATTCATATCAACACCGATGACCCTGCCTTTATCACCAACCAATTGTGCGGCCATGTAACATATCTTGCCGCTGCCACTGCCAAGATCCAGAACGATGTCTCCTTCCTGAACATAGCGCGAAGGATCTCCGCAACCATAATCCTTATCGATGATCTCCTGCGGTAATAGCTTTAACAGAGAAGCATCATAATCAACCGGGCAACATAAACTTTCCTGTCGCTCATTGGCGCCTTCTGAATATCGTTCTAGTACGGCTGATTTTACACTCATGATACAAACCTCATTTTAAAAATATTCAACTCCAGTTAATTCTCTTCCGGGACTATTGCCTCTCCGGTTGCCTTCTTCATCGAAGCAAATGGTTGTAATAACAACCAATGTAAAAAAACGACTTTGTCTCCCTGAAATTCATTCAAGCCTATTTTCATTTTTGTATGTCCCGCTGATGGCTGTGATCGATAGGTACGAAAAATATAATCCCACCACGGGATATTAAATCCATAATTACTATTCGTCTCTACCTTAATGACCGAATGATGCACACGATGCATGTCCGGGGTAACGATAAATAAGCGCAGCAAGCGATCAATGCTGGTCGGTATCTGTATATTACTATGATTAAACATGGACGAAATATTTAATATGATTTCGAAGACAATAACCGCTACAACCGGGGCACCGAATAAGGCTATAAAGCAGAACTTTACAAACATCGAAAGGATAATCTCGAAAGGATGGAAACGTAAGGCCGTTGTCACATCGAAGTCGAGATCAGTGTGGTGCAATCTGTGAATACGCCAGAGTATGGGAATTTTATGCGTGATGACATGCTGAGCATAGATCACCAGATCCATGAGTAGTAAGGACAATACAAACGATGACCAAAATCCTGCATCGATAATATTAAATAAACCCCAACCCCGGGTTACTGAAATTTCAGCCACGGTTACCGTGGCAATGGGAACAAGAAGGCGAACCGCCAACACATCAAGACTCACCAGTGCCAGATTATTCAGACGCCTGCTCCAGCCCAGTAATGGCGCCCGTCTTGGATTCAATGCCTCCCACAGAAACATCAGAACCAGAACCACCGCAAACGCTCCCAGGCGAAACAGTGCTTCATTATTGTTTAATATTTGTTCCACGGCCCATTCTAAGCAAATTATAAAGAGACATACACCAAAGACATAAACCAGAGTAATACATTGACCGTAACTCAATGAGGAGGTTCACAAGCTAAACCCGCGTATACTATTTCCAGGTAGTCTGGGTATATATACAGGGCTGGCAATAGGATAAAATCACGGCATTATCAATCCAGACAGGAATGACTCGTGGGATATAAGAACACTGCAGCTTCTACAGGATCATATCCAGGCACTCGACCGCGTCGCATGCGGCGAGATGACTCCTCGCGCCGTTTGATGCGAGAAAATCACTTACATGTCGATGACCTGATTTATCCCATGTTCATTATCGAAGGTAAGGCCACGCGTGAAGCTATTGAGTCGATGCCTGGCATTGAACGTGTGAGTATTGATGAATTATTACAAGAAGCAGGACAACTGGTAAAACTTGGGATCCCTGCGATTGCACTATTTCCGGTCATTGCAGCTGACAAAAAATCTGAGGATGCTGCAGAGGCCTGGAATCCTGATGGCCTGGCGCAAACGGCCGTTAAAGCACTGAAAGAAAAATTTCCTGAACTTGGCATCATAACAGATGTTGCTTTAGATCCATTTACCACCCATGGACAGGATGGCCTAATTAATGAGCAGGGTTATGTCATGAATGATGAAACTGTTGAAGCACTGGTTAAGCAAGCGGTCTCGCATGCAGATGCCGGTGCGGACATCGTTGCACCTTCCGACATGATGGATGGACGGGTTGCTGCAATTCGTGCTGCTCTGGAAAAATCTGGCCATACCAATACGCGTATTCTCGCCTACTCCGCAAAATATGCATCCGCATTTTACGAACCTTTCAGAGAGGCCGTCGGTTCCTCGGCTAACCTGGGCAGCGGAGATAAAAAAACTTACCAGATGGATCCTGCCAATGCTGATGAAGCATTACGTGAAGTTGATCTTGATGTAAATGAAGGTGCCGATATTGTCATGGTAAAACCCGGCTTACCCTACCTAGATATTGTTAGTCGTGTTAAGGAAACTTTCCACATGCCGACTTTTGTTTATCAGGTCAGTGGTGAGTACGCCATGCTCAAGGCAGCTTCGAACAATGGCTGGCTTGATGAACGCAGTACCGTTTTGGAAACACTACTTGCCTGCAAACGTGCGGGGGCAGATGCTATATTGACCTACTACGCAAAACAAGCTGCAGAATGGCTGCAGAAATAATGTAACTACATGACAGGGAAGCGACAAACTTTTAGTTGTACACGTAGATCATTTTTACAGTACAGTTTTATGGGTCTCGGTGCCTTTGTCGGCAACAGTCTGCTTTTACCCAATGTCGCTAACTCATTTCCATTAGCCCTGGGATCAATTGGCGATCTACTAGCACCTGATAGTAATGGCGTACGCTTACCCAAAGGTTTTTCCTCGCGCATTATCGCTCGATCAGGTCACAATTACTTTGGCTACGACTGGCATGCCGCACCTGATGGTGGGGCCACGTTTGCTACAGACGACGGTGGCTGGATCTACGTCTCTAATAATGAAATGTCTAAAGGTAGAGGCGGCGTTGGCTCGCTTCGCTTTGACAAAGACGGCAAACTCATAGATGCCTATTCCATATTAAATAACACCAGTCGTAATTGTGCAGGGGGACATACGCCATGGGGAACATGGTTATCCTGTGAAGAAATTGATACGGGACAGGTCTGGGAATGCGATCCTTACGGTAAGAAAGATCCAATCCTGCGCGCAACCCTGGGCCGATTTAATCATGAAGCAGTTGCAGTAGACACCAACAGCATGCAACTTTATTTGACTGAAGATGCTCGTGATGGTTGTTTATATCGATACAGCTCCAACTCAATTGACAAGCTTAATGACTATCCTGATCTGGATAATGGCTTGCTTGAGGTCGCTGAAATTATCAAAGGAGAAACAGGAGCGTTGCGTTGGCATCTACTTCCAGATCCTCAGGCAAAAGACACAGCTACACGCAAACAGGTGACACAAAGTTCTGGCTTTAACCGTGGCGAAGGCATCTGGTTTCATCAGGAGACCATATTCTTTACAACCACAGGCAACACTCGCGTTTATGCCTATGACATCAAGAATAATGACCTCAGCATCATTTATAATGCTGCACTATATATATCGCCTGTGTTGACTAACGTTGATAACATCACGTCAAATAAATCAGGAGATCTGCTTGTCGCTGAAGATGGTGGTGATTTACAGATCGTTGTTATATCCAAATCTGGAAAAATAAAACCTTTACTCCAGCTTGTCGGTCATAACAGATCGGAGATCACTGGCCCTGCTTTTAGTCCAGATGGTTCGAGACTTTACTTCAGTTCTCAACGTGGCACGACGGGACGATCTGAAGACGGCATCACTTTTGAAATTACCGGACCATTTTGACTAAGCAATCTCCTCAGCAAATTTGCAGATAACTACAGGGCTTGTTAAAGATCGAGTTCTTTGATCTTCCGTGTCAGCGTATTCCTTCCCCAACCCAATAATTTTGCAGCTTCCTGGCGTTTGCCTCGGGTATGTTGCAGTGCTGCTTCGATCATTGTCCGTTCAAATTTTGGTAAGGCTTCGCCTAATAAATCTGCACCACCATTCTCAATAGTTGTATTGACCCAGCTAAACAAACCGGCTTCCCAGTTCGAAAATGATTTTCCAGATTCTACCGACCCTTGTAACTCGGGTGGCAGATCATCTACATGAATATCCCTGCCCGGTGCCATCACCGTGACCCAGCGGCAAAAATTCTCCAGTTGCCTGACGTTACCCGTCCACTCTGCATTTAATAAAAATTTCTCTGCCTCAGGCAAAAGAACTTTTGCTTCTGTCTGCAATTCAGCGGCAGCAAGGTTTAAAAAATGATTGAGTAATTCGATAATGTCTTCAGGTCTTTCCCTCAATGGTGGAACATGCACGCGTATTACGTTCAGGCGGTGTAATAAATCTTCACGAAATGTACCTTCCTTAACACGCTCTTCTATGGTCTGATGTGTCGCTGCAATAATCCTCACATTAACCTTAATTGATGTAAGTCCGCCCACGCGATAAAACTCTCCGTCAGCCAGGACACGCAAAAGACGGGTTTGCATGTCTGCAGGCATATCCCCAATCTCATCCAGAAATAATGTGCCACCATCCGCTTGTTCAAATCTACCTAAGCGCCTGGAAGTCGCACCAGTAAATGCACCCTTTTCATGTCCAAAAAACTCAGACTCCAGTAAATCTCGCGGAATAGCCGCGGTATTAAGTGCTATAAAAGCTTTGTCTGCGCGTGGGCTATGCATATGCAGTGCCCTGGCAACCAGTTCTTTTCCTGTTCCCGATTCGCCAGTGATCAGCACCGTAAAATCAGAACCCGACAATCTGGCAATCGCCCTGAATACTTCCTGCATTGCTGGTGCAGAACCAATAATTTCTGAAATATCATTTGAATCCTTGGCATCTGCTTCGATTAATCCCTGCTGTTTCTCCTTGAGTGCACGATTTACAAGTCCCACGATTTCATCGACATCAAATGGCTTGGATAGATACTCGAAAGCACCCTCGCGAAAGGCCGATACAGCCCGATCCAGATCTGAATAAGCGGTCATAATAATGACTGGAATATCCGGTACCCGCTGTTTTAGGTTTTCCAGCAATGAGATCCCGTCCATTTTCTGCATTCTGATATCAGAGATAATGACATCAGGATGATCATTATCGAGTTCCGCCAGAACTTGTGTGGGATCTTCAAAGCTACGTGTTGTCAGACCATCTTTGGTAAAGGCTTTTTCAAGCACCCAGCGAATTGATTTATCATCATCGACGATCCAGATATTTTTAGAACATTCCATTAATTTTCACCCATCGGTAAATAAATACTAAAAATTGTTTTGTCATCTTTTCTCTCAGAATTGATCAGACCACCATGCAGATTTATCAGTGATTGCGCAATGGATAAACCAAGTCCTGTCCCCTCTGGACGACCTGTTATCATAGGGTAAAAAACATTCTTTTCAATTTCTGCAGGAATTCCCGGACCATCATCAATAATATCGATACGTGCCACCAGGCGGTGTATTTTTTGGCGAATTGTAAGCTGACGAATGACACGCGTTTGTATACAAATATGTCCTTCACTACCTGTTGCCTGTAATGCATTACGCATGACGTTCAAAAATACCTGAATAAGCTGTTCACGATCACCTTTGATACCAGGCAGGCTTGGATCGTAATCACGTTTAAACTCGGGACAACCTTCAAACTCTGCTTTGACTAAACTGCAAACATATTCAATGACTTCGTAAATGTTTAAGTCAACACAATTTAATTGTTGATCACTAGCCAACATTCGATCTATAAAATTTCTTAGTCGATCCGCTTCCTGAATAATAATATCAGTGTATTCAATTAACTCCCTTGATTCTGACTTGTCTTCCAGCTCGCTTTGTAAAAGTTGTGCTGCACCACGAATTCCACCCAGGGGATTTCTTACTTCATGAGCCATACCCCGAACCGCTTCCCTTGAAGCATCATGCAGCACGAACAAGTTTTCATCATCCATTACGCGCTGTAGAGAATGTGCATCTGAAAGTTCAACTATAAGTTCAACACAAACATCATCTTCAATAATAGGTGTCACACAACAATCAACAGTTATTTCCTCTTTGTGTGGGAGCTGTAAAATCAGTCCTCTTTCGGTAAACTGAATATGTGTTTCCTGTATTTTTTTTAACACCTCATTAAAATCACGCGAGGTTGGCAGAATCTCTTGCGGTGACTGCCCTTCCATCTGTCGATTACTGACATACAACAGATTTTCTCCCGCAGCATTCATACAAACGAGTCTTAATCGATCGTCAAACAACAATACGGCTGTGGCCAAATTGTCATAAACGCGCTCTGTTGTTTCTACGGTAAAAGCCATGGATCAATAAACTAGCACAGATACGCACTATATTGGTGCGGAGTAGTACAAATATATATAATATTCATCAGTGTATTCTTAGAATTCTCATAAATTACAATGACTTAAAAATTAATGAGCCTTTAGCATCAATATCGATGCACCATTACACCATATAGGTGCAAAAAGCAGACCAATATTAAAGAATCAGGAAAATAAAGTGTGTTAGTTTGCGGAGGGTGCTGGGCGGTTCGTATTTAAAACAGATGTACGCTTGACGGTGAATGAAACAGGTGCAGACTCCATCAGAGATTTACCACGCTTATTAACGACATACACCTCTATTGTATGTGTGCCTCTATCAAGGTTAGTAAGATTAAAAGAAGTAGATTTTGAGTCGCCCGCTTTCTTACCATCCATAGTCAGAATAAGACGATCGCCTCTCTTGGTATTCAATGCTGGCTCAATCACAACACTCACAGTAACGTCACCTGTATTGCCAGTGAATACATGGTCACTTTCAGGATTAACAATCTCCAGTTTTGTATAAGCAGCCTCCGCTGATTCCTCAGAGGGAGTGTATTCAAAATTTGAATCACCAGCTGGAATTGTCTGAACCTTGTCTATCTTGATTTTCTCGGCATCCGGGGAAGGTTTGTCGGTGTAAACGATATTGCCGTCTTCATCAACTGAACGATATACCCCGGCAGAAACTGGGGTCAGAAAAAACAAAGTAATAAGTAACAGCAAGATGCGCATGGTTTCATGCATAATCCATATAAGTAATCGTCACAACATTTTGAGTGATGGAAACCTGTTGAAGTTCAATATCTCCGTTCCTTCCATAGACATCGCTGGCAACGCCGTTCTCGCACATTCTTGTGCTTCACGGCACGACCGCCATGGATGGCGGAAGTGTCGAAAATGTAAGGAACAATTTTCGGCTAAGGCCCACCACGAACATCGCCGCTCTTCTGCATCCATGCAGCCGCGGCATACAGTACGTCCTGTACATAAAAAAACCCCCTAATAGAGGGGGTTTTTCACAGTTGAATTAAAAATCCTTATTTATAAACTGTAATACTGGTCGAACTCGACTGGATGGGTAGCCAAACGCAGACGACTGACTTCTTCCATCTTCAATTCGATGTAAGCATCAATCATATCATCCGTAAAAACACCACCTGCTGTCAGAAATCCACGATCAGCGTCCATTGCCTCAAGTGCGATATCCAGAGAAGATGCTACCGTTGGAATCTCCCTTTCTTCTTCTCTGGTCAGATCATAAAGATCCCTTTCCATCGGCTGGCCTGGATCAATCTTGTTCTGGATACCGTCTAGGCCTGCCATCATCATTGATGCAAAGATAAAGTATGGGTTCCCGCATGAATCTGGAAAACGAATTTCAAGTCTGCGACCCTTTGGGTTTGGATCCCAGGGAATTCTAATGGAAGCTGAACGGTTCCGCGCTGAATAGGCTAATAAGGTTGGCGCTTCGAAGCCTGGAACCAAACGCTTGTAGCTATTGGTGCTGGCATTTGTAAAAGCGTTAAGTGCGCGTGCGTGTTTAAAGATACCGCCAATATAGTGCAAAGCCGCTTCGGACAATCCACCATATTGGTCACCCGCAAACAGATTTTCACCATCTTTGAACAACGATTGATGTACGTGCATACCGTTACCATTATCACCTACCAATGGCTTGGGCATGAAAGTCGCTGTTTTCCCGTAGGCGTGTGCAACATTTAGCACAACATATTTCAAAATCATGTTGTCGTCGGCACGTTTTAATAATGTATTAAATCGAGTACCGATTTCGGCCTGACCTGCGGTCGCCACTTCATGATGATGTACTTCAACTTCGACACCCATTTCTTCCAGAACCGTACACATGGCAGAACGAATGTTCTGTTGTGAATCAACCGGCGGTACCGGGAAATACCCACCTTTCACACCGGGACGGTGGCCAATGTTTTTGTCTTCAGTGATGGTATCGCTGTTCCAGCAACCCTCATCGGAATCAACTTCATAGAAAGCACTGTTTACGTTATCTGACCAACGCACATCGTCAAAGATAAAGAATTCTGGTTCAGGACCAAAGAATGCGGTATCAGCAACCCCTGTAGATTGAAGATATGCCTCTGCACGCTTGGCCAAAGAACGAGGATCACGTTCGTAACCTTGCATCGTAGTAGGTACCAGAACGTCACAACGGATGTTGACGGTTGGATCGTCATAGAAAGGATCTACGACTGCGGTATCAGTTTCAGGCATCAATACCATGTCAGAATCGTCGATACCCCTCCATCCGGAAATTGATGATCCATCGAACATCTTGCCATCGTTAAAAAAAGCATCATCAACAACTGAAGCAGGGATGGTGACATGCTGTTCCTTCCCTCGTGTGTCTGTGAAGCGCAAATCAACAAATTTGGCCTCGCTATCTTTGATGAGCTTCATCACATTCTCTTTAGACATTATTTTCTCCTCGTCAATGTCGTGACTGATTAGCTTTTGAAAGCGGTTAAGATCACCCTGCTACGAATACTGCAGCCAGAGCGATGAATATTATTATTAGAATCTGAAAGGGTGCATTTAACATGCCAATAATTAAACATGCAACATTAATTCTTTTTACTTCTGAAATTTGCCCGGATCCTAGGCAAGAGGGGTCACCTTCAGCTTAAAAATGGAGAAATTTAATTATAACTATCAAAGATTTAACAGTTCTGCACAAATCTCGATCGTTTATAGACCCTGCATCAGGTTAAACATCAATAAGGGGCTAATATATGGCCAATAATTTCACCTTACTGCCAATTAACGCACCAATATTGTGCGCATATAATATGAATAGCACTATATTTGTGCGTAATTTATAATATTCCGAACACAAGTACATGCCGATCTGAGAGTATTTTAACTTCAAAGTGCGATAAGCCTGCGGAGGCTAATTGTGATTGAATTTCCTCTGGCAAAAATGCGGCACAAAGAGAATGATAGAAGTCATCCTGCAAAATCTGTGGTTCACTTCTTGCGTAAAGGTCAACAAATTCCTTTGCAAGGTCTTCTGATTTAGGCCGCATCAGATCCATAATAAACACTCGACTGCCGGAATGACCGAACTTTTGAATACTTTCCCACATAACATCAGGCTCGTGCAAATGATGTAACAAACTATTACTGATGATCACATCATAGTTATCACGAGGTAACCCTGCCCCAGGTAACACTCCTTTTAATAAATGAATTCTATCTTGCAACTGTGCTTTTTGAATGGCCAGTTTCCCACACGCTAGCATCCTGGGCGCACCATCAAGACCATCAATCTCGCAATCTGGATACGACTGGGCAAACCTGATGCTGATGTCCGCAGGTCCGCAGCCCAAATCAAGTATGTAACCACTCACTTCTACTTCTGGAAAGGTTTCCTTGAAGGTTTGAATGAACATATTATGTGGCTCATCAAAATCTGCATGTGCGTACGCCAATGCTTGTGCTTCATCATTCATGAGTTCAGGTTCAGTGATTCTCTGCATAGCCCTCATACTTAACACGCTCCTAAATCTTGCCAATACATGTAAGAAAAATGAATAACCTAATTCTTTTTATCTATTGATAATAAAGCTAGTGGCGCTTGGGTTAGCAAAGCAGTTGCACTA
>JAKZTI010000048.1:0-3466 GCA_047517145.1 Gammaproteobacteria bacterium | reverse complement strand
TAAGTCTCAAATATTCATCGTTCCAGTCTTGATACAGCGCTTGAGTCTTTTGTTTACCAGCTTCACGTTTGCTAGTAGAAGGCTTATATTTTTTTCCTGTGTTTGGAGGTTCACTATTGACCATGGTAATGATGCGAGAATGATCAATATTCAGTTGTTCGCCTTCAAAAAATAAAATGTCATCTATAGGAACGGTATGCTGATTAATCTCAAGTGATAAAAGAGTCGTATCCATTGAAACCCAACGCCTTCCATTTGAGCCTTTTAACATCCCCAAACGAATATTACTTTGACCAGCTTTGCATTCAATCTTATCCGTGAATTTTAATAAATCAGCAATGACCTTAGCTAATTGTTTAACAGTACTCTGCCATTGATTCAAACGATCCAATGGAATTTTCATTCTTCCCATTTGATCTTGCATCTCAGGAACATCACAAACAATAAAAGCACGCGTAGGAGCCATATTTCCATTTGTTTGAGTTAACACATCCATAAAACAATGCCTCTCACAACCTTGGCATTCTAGTGATGTGGCTGATGATGCAGGGCTAAGGATGCCCACCTGTAGAAGCCTATCTAAAGCCCCAGCAGGCCATTGCTGAACACCATCCCAGTTAATGATAACAGGCTTGTTTGTTGCTCTCATGTGCTTTAACAGAGCCGACAACACATCATTAAAAGTCATTTATACTACCTTCATTTACACTGCCTTAGGTTCGATCCCTGATTTAGCCAACATCTTACGGATCTGCAAATCATTACCATCATGGTTCAGTGCACAGGAATTGGGGTAGGTAATATTAAAGGTTTTTGTTTTTACTCTTTTACCTGTCGGGGCTTCAAAAGTTACTTTCAACCTAACTTGTGTAATCAGGTATACAGGTGGGTTTATCTCTTTGAGTAAATCATAAACTGCTTTGGGGTTGTTTTTAGTATCTGCCTCCAAAACAATACGCCGTCTTGAACCATGTTTCAGCGTTAACCTTAACTGGGTCACCTCAATACCAACAATGCCAGTCTCAGGCTCAATCTTAAATTCAAAATCTGAATCAGCTAATGGCTCCAGATCATAAATACGCTTATCAATAGAACCATCTTTTAATGTATCCAATTTGAGAATAATTTTAGCAAACAGCTTTTGTAATTCGGGTACTGCCTTAGTATTTTTTGGGGCATATATATCAAGGGAACCTTCTGTTTCACTATAAACAAAAATAATTTCAAATGCCGGATGACGAGCACGGGTTTTTAAAGAATCACTGATCCATTCCACCCCCGACTGACCAAAATCTTCAGGGTAAGCAAAGAAGTATTCTTTACTATTTCTACGATAAGGTTCTACTTTACAATTCCTGCCCCGTCCCTGAGTCGTATGGAAATAATCACTGATTGCCTTAGCTAAGGCTTTAATATCATCATCTTCCACATGAGGGGGAACAGAAGAGAGATCATTACGTTTTTTCCAATATGAACTACTAACATTATCGGCATGGAGAAACATCGTAGCCCCTTTCCAATAATTCTTCTTTTCAAGAAAAGCCCACATTACCTTGGCATGAAAACCATCTATCTCTGAAATAGATTCAATAAAGCCTTCATCCTGATGGAAATCAGCCTCATCGATCAAAGCAGCCACACCACCTTCACAAGCCATCGCATTTACATCCTGAAACTCTGCTTCTATATTAGCCTGCTGATCTTCTGGCAACGCAGTGAAGGCTTGAAAAATCTCCTCCTTCTTCTTTTTTTTCTTTCCCTTCTCCTCAGTAAAATTGATACCTAAATCTATATCTTTTGACTCAAAATATGCTGCCAATTGTGCATTAGGCACATGCCTGAAAAACTGCATATGTGAATATTGGGCAGCCATACTTCAAACTCCATTGATAAATAGCAAAATAAAAGAAATACAATGACTTATAGTATAATCTAAAACTGATTAGGACACTTTAAACTAAAGGAAGACAATGTTAGACAAAATCCATCTAAAAAATCTCTCAGATGAAATCTGGAAAGGTGCTATCAAATTAAGGGGAAAATTCAAAGCCAAAGACTACCCCTCTGTTATTTTACCAATGATAATGATTCGTCGAATTGAATGTGTATTAGAAGAAAAGCGACAGGCAATACGCGAGGATTTGCTAAAAAAATCACCAAAGCTAGGTGAGAAAACCCTACAAAAGCGTATAAAATCCATCGAACTCACCGATCAGGGCTTTCATAATAGATCCCAATAGACACTACGCAAGATACTTGAAGAAAGCGCCTCGCAAGTCGAAGCCAACTTTCGTGACTACATCAACAGCTACAGCAGTAACATTGATGAAATTATCGACAAGTTTGATTATCGCCAAGTAGTGACTCAAATCGTAAAAGCCAAACGCCTCGCCAGCATAATCGAACTGGCCGCCAATGAAGACTTCAGCCCCGCCAATCTCTCAAATATTGAAATGGGCTATGTGTACGAAGAACTGCTGCAAAAATTCTCACAGGACGATGCCAAAGATACCGGCGAACACTTCACCCCCCGTGAAATTATTCGCATTATGGTTGAGTTAATGGAAATTGACTTCAACCCAGCCAGCAGCAAAAAAGCCATTTCCATTTACGACCCCGCGTGTGGCACAGGCGGCATGCTCTCTATCGCCAAAGAACACATTGCCGATAAAGCCACCACCGACAAACAACTTAAAAATGTAGAAACACTGGTGTTATTAAACGGTCAGGAATACTTCGCGCAAAATTACGCCGTATGCAAAGCCGATATGATTTTAAAAGGTGAAAGCCACATTAATATCACCCACGGCAATTCCTTAATCCCTCATATTGACGACTTACAATTCATATATTTGATGGTGGACCCATCATTGGTCGGGCTGATGTTTGCGATCACTTTTTACGTATCAGCACGGCGGTAATTACCACGAAATAAATGGTACAACGCGCCAGGGATGGCGCTGGATTATTGGAGCAACGGCGCCAGTTCGATCGCCAGGAGCGCCAGTAGCCAGTAGCAAGGCGATGCCGATCTTGGTCGTGGTCTTTACCTCCGTGATATCGGTTTTAATGCCGGCGATGGCCGCGTCGATCTTCTCAAGACGGACTGACTGCCCGGTGGCGTCCGCGGCCTGCTTGGTCTGCTCGTCCGTGACATCCGGAATTTTCTTTAATACCTGGTATAGGTCGATGGTGCTCATGAGATGAGTATATCAACAGGGCGCTGATATATCTGGTATCCGCCGGCCTGTGGTTGGCGGCGCTGTCCGTCCAGGGGCATCCCGGCAGAACGGACGCCGAAGGCTGTCACGCCGGCACAGAGCCGCGGCATTGCCACGGCAGTCAACAGTCCGAACGTCCTGCGCAGACGAACCCAGGGGCGCCGGCGGGAGACACGGGCCGGCCAGCTCCCCGCAAAACGGCCTCGGAGGAGGAGTACAATCGCCGGTTTTGCACGACGGTCAAC
>JAKZTI010000047.1:0-3940 GCA_047517145.1 Gammaproteobacteria bacterium | reverse complement strand
CAATACCATCAACCAGAGGATTTTCCGGGCCAATGATAGTGAGATCTATTTCTTCATTTTCGGCAAAGACTTTCAGTGCTGAAATATTTTCAACAGCAATATCGACGTTACTTATTTTATCTTCACTCGCAGTTCCGGAATTCCCCGGCGCGACAAAAACCGTATCAACTTTTTCTGATTGTGCCACCTTCCATGACAGTGCATGCTCCCGACCACCACCACCAACAATTAATACTTTCATATTTTATACTCTATTTTCACAACAGATTAATTCAGAAATTTTTTAAAGTTAATGGTTATTGACGGTGTAGATTTTTCGTTAATTCGAGACGCAATTGGTAACGAGCAACGGAGTTTATGATTAATAAATGAGTAGCGCAGCGACGATTGCAACGAAGAAGTAACTAAAATATACCTGTCAATGGAGGAAATGGCGCATAGAGGTGAATACCATGGCAATGTTTGATTCATCCACCGCAGCAATCACTTCCTCGTCCCGCATAGAACCACCAGGTTGAATAATGGCCGTCACACCTGCCTTCGCGGCTGAGTCTATACCATCCCGGAATGGAAAAAAGGCATCTGATGCCATCACTGATCCACTTACTTCAAGACCTTCATCTTCTGCCTTAATCGCGGCGATACGCGCACTATAAACCCGACTCATTTGGCCCGCACCTATTCCGATTGTTTGTTTATCTTTGGCATAAACAATTGCATTCGACTTCACATATTTCACGACCTTCCAGGTAAACAGCAAGTCCTCGATTTCTTTTTCTGTCGGTGGGCGTTTGCTAACAATCTTGAGATCAGCTCTTTCAATGATACCTTGATCATTATCCTGTATCAGTAGACCACCACTGACCCGTTTCATGGTTAACTGCTGCATCGCATGCTCTCTTACGCCGACCTCAAGAACACGAACATTTTCTTTGGCAGACACAATATCCAGTGCCTCCTGGCTGATGGAAGGCACAATAATGACTTCGACAAACTGCTGATCAATAATTGCCTTTGCCGTTTTAGCATCAAGCGGACGATTAAATGCAATGATGCCACCAAAGGCAGAAGTTGGATCCGTCTGATAGGCACGTTCATAGGCCTGGAAAACATTTTCACCCACAGCAACACCGCAAGGATTTGCATGCTTCACAATTACACAGGCAATTTCCTGATAAGACAATACGCACTCAAGTGCGGCATCCATATCGGCGATATTGTTATAGGAAAGAGCCTTGCCCTGTAATTGTTTTGCACCGGCAAGCGTTCCTGCGGGCGGATTTACCTGTCCATAGAATGCAGCGCTTTGATGTGGGTTCTCGCCGTAGCGCATGTCCTGAAGTTTCTTGAACTGTACAGAAAATGTCAGTGGATAATCCAGATCCTCACCCTCTGTGGAAATAGCGCCCAAATAATTTGAGACATTGGCATCATAGCTGGCGGTATGCGCAAATACTTTTTGTGCCAGAGAAAACCGTGTCGCATCGGTCAATGACCCTTCATTATTATCAAGTTCATCAATGATATTTTCATAATCAGTAGCATCGACAACAACGCTTACGTAGGCATGATTCTTCGCCGCTGAACGCAACATTGTCGGCCCACCGATATCTATATTTTCGATGGCGTCGGCTAATGTGCAATCAGCTTTACTCACTGTTGCTTCAAAGGGATAAAGATTAACCACTACAAGGTCAATCGGATCAATATTATTCTCTGCCATGACCGCATCATCTATGCCGCGCCGACCTAACAGACCACCATGAATTTTAGGATGTAATGTCTTGACCCTGCCATCCATAATTTCAGGAAAACCTGTATGATCTGAAACCTCAACAACTTCGATACCATTATCAGCAAGAAGTCTGGCAGTGCCGCCCGTAGATAAGATAATGATGTCGCGACTTGCCAGTTGACTGGCAAATTCAACGATGCCAGTTTTATCAGAAACGCTGATAAGTGCTCGTTTGATTTTGTTCATAATTGGCTGGCTCTGAAATATCTGTTAATGATATTGGAAAAATTGTAAACGTCTTACTCCAGACCGTACTTCTTTAATTTTTTACGTAAGGTGGCTCTGTTGATCCCCAGTATTTCTGCTGACTTTGTAATATTACCTTGCGTCTGCTTGAGCACGACCTCAAGCATGGGCTTTTCAGTCTGAGACAGGACAAGCTCATAGAGATTACTTGGGTCGTGGCCGTCCATATCTTCGAAGTAGATGTCCAGGGCACTTTCTACACAATGGTAGATAGACTCAGCAGATTTTTTGATTTGTTTTTTTTGTGGTGCTTTTTTGTCACCAGATTTAGCCATCATGCTGCCAATGCTTCCCCGTTATTTATCGCATTAAAATAATTTTTCACCACAAGCAATTGTCTATCGATACTCTCCGTTTTATTGACACTGCGACGCAATGCTTCACCGTTTTCTAATTGCTTGCTATACCAACCAACATGCTTGCGCGCGACGCGTATGCCTGTGTATTCACCATATAATTCATAAAGGCCATTTAAATGTTGCAAAACAACTTGCCGGATATCATCAATGCCAGGTCGCGCCAATTGCTCTCCTGTTTGCAGAAAGTGATTAATCTCTCTGAATATCTATGGGTTTCCTAATGCGGCTCGCCCTAGCATGATGCCGTCTGCTCCAGTCGCACGTAAAACATCTGCGGCTTTTTCAGGACTCGTGATATCGCCATTGGCAATCACGGGAATTGAAACATGATTTTTTACTTGCTTAATCGTCTGATATTCCGCGTCACCTTTGAAACCGCAAGCACGGGTTCTACCATGGACCGTCAGCATTTGAATACCTGAATTTTCTGCAATCCGGGCAATCTTGACTGCATTTTTATTTTCTTTGTTCCAGCCAGTCCGCAGCTTCAATGTAACCGGTATATCAGTTGCATCGACAACACTTTCCAGTATCTTTGTTACCAATATTTCATCCTGCATTAGCGCTGATCCAGAAAACACATTACAGACTTTCTTGGCTGGGCAGCCCATATTGATATCAATAATTTGCGCACCGAGGTCAGCATTATGCTTTGCTGCAATGGCCATCGCCTGTGGATCCGCGCCTACTATCTGCACCGCACGAGGGCTCTCTTCTTGATAATGATTCAGTCTTAATTGCGATTTTTTAGTATTCCAGAGTGCTGGATCGGACGCCACCATTTCGGACACAGCAAGACCTGCGCCATACATTCTGCATAGCTGTCGAAACGGTTTATCTGTAACTCCCGCCATAGGGGCAAGCAACAAATTATTATCGAGTGTGTATGGGCCTAATCTCATATCCTGACCGCTTCTAATTTTTTTTGGCGGTTATTTTGATTGGGAACAGGATGATAACACGACAATAGATGATTAGAGAAAATGAAATTCGAAACTAACTGCACCTTCCGTTGATCCGCCCACCTCTAACACGAAGTGGATTGGCGAATCCGGCATCATCCCGGCCGAAATATTAATACTGCCATCCAGATACTCTTCCGGCTTGAACTCCCTGTAGCCAATTACTTTACCGCCTGGATTAAACAAGGCAAGCTGAATCAGTGGAAACGGTTGAATTGTTTCCGATTTATTAGCCATGGTCGCATTCACCAACAGGCTCCCTTCATACAATGGGTGATTGCGCACATCGCGGTTCAGCAACTTGATTGCGCTAATATCCTTATATCTTAGTATTTCACACTGTAACCGATCACAGATTTTTCTAGCGGCAGGATCCAATTGCGGGTAGCGTAATAATAATTCATCGCGATTAAACCAGGCCAGCTGGCCAGTGATAAGGATTAATAGCAATAATGCACCAAACCCCCAACACATCGTCGCCAACAGGCTTCGTTTTACCGGGAGTTTTTCGCGTAATTCTTCAGGAATATCTCCAAGAATTTGATCCGGGAATTCACTCAGAAGGCCTGCTTCTTCTG
>JAKZTI010000046.1:0-35568 GCA_047517145.1 Gammaproteobacteria bacterium | reverse complement strand
AAGCCGAGTCCAGTGACTACTACACGTCTTTTGCTCAATGTTTTAATCCCTTTTTCTTTACAAACAGCTATGGTATTAATGTTCAACAATGAAAAAGGCCACGTTATTTTATTAACGCGGCCTTTTATAATTCAGCGAATGGACTTACTCCATATGCGCACTGACATAATCAATTGCGAGCTGAACTGATGTGATTTTTTCTGCTTCTTCGTCGGGAATTTCTGTCTTAAACTCTTCTTCAAGTGCCATAACCAATTCTACTGTGTCTAGCGAATCAGCACCCAAGTCATCAACAAAAGAAGCTTCATTTGTGACTTCATCTTCTTTCACTCCCAATTGCTCTACAACGATTTTTTTTACGCGTTCTTCAACACTACTCATAATGGAATTCTCCTCCCTTAACGGCCAGTTGGCCGAATAGCGGGTCTAGTTTAGTGAAATGCAGATAACTTTCAACCCGGATATCATATAAATAAACTTTTTCTATTCTAATCAAAAAGATAGTCTGATTATCTAATGATTTATGTTTGCATAATTACTACCCCATATACATACCGCCGTTCACATTAATTGTTTCCCCAGTAATATAAGCTGCGTCACTTGAAGCCAGAAAACTGACCACTTCAGCAATTTCATTGACCTTACCTAATCGATTCAGTGGGATTTGCTTGAGCAGTGAATCTCTCTGTTCATCATCCAGGGCATCCGTCATATCTGTCTCTATTAATCCAGGCGCAACAGCATTGACAGTAATACCGCGTGAGCCGACTTCTTTGGCCAAAGAACGGGTAAAACCAATCATTCCCGCCTTTGATGCTGCATAATTGGTCTGTCCAGGGTTTCCAGACATTGCAACGACTGAGGTGATGTTAATAATTCTGCCCTGTCGTGACTTCATCATGCCGCGCAGACACATTTTTGTGATCCTGTAGATAGCGTTTAAATTGGTATTGATAACATCTTCCCATTCGTCATCCTTCATACGCATCAAGAGATTATCTTTGGTGATCCCTGCATTATTGACCAATATACCTGGAACGTGGCCATCTGCCTTCAAAGCATCCTCAAATGCCTTGACGGAAGAACTATCTGTAACATTTAAGACATAGGCACTCCCTTGCAAGCCCTCATTAGCGAATATCTTCTTGATGGATTCAACACCACTTTCTGAAGTAGACGTACCAATAACATGTGCTCCAGCGTTCGCTAAAGTCAATGCAATAGACTGACCGATGCCTCGGCTTGCGCCCGTTACCAGTGCGATTTGTCCTTCAAGTTTCATTTTCTAGTCCTCATCTTAGTTCGTAAGCGCAGCAAGGGCTTTGTCCAATGATGTGGGATCAAAAACGGGGAAAATATTCAGGCTCCGATCGATTCTCTTAATCAAACCACTCAACACCTTGCCCGGACCACATTCAACGATTGTATTGATATCTTTGCTGACCATTTTCTGAATCGTTTCAACCCAACGAACTGGCTGACAAAGTTGATCCTGCAATGCCAGTTTAATTTCACCAACATCACTGTGTTCTGTTGCATCAACATTATGCAGAACCGGAATATTAGGTTGTTCAAAATCGACTGTGTCCAATCGTTCTGCAAACCGATCAGCGGCTTTTTGCATGAGTGCACAATGGGAAGGCACACTCACTGGCAAAATCACTGAGCGTTTCGCCCCTGCTGTCTTTGCCAGTTCAACGGCACGTTCTACGGCTTTTTTATGTCCTGCGATGACCACTTGTCCAGAGGAATTATAATTTGCTGCTGAAACTATCTGTCCCTGCGCTGCCTGATCACAAACTGCTTCAATTTGACCGTCTTCCAGGCCAAGAACTGCCGCCATACTCCCGGTATCTTCTGGTACAGCATCCTGCATATAAGCACCTCTGTCGGCAACTAGTTGAATTGCATCCGTAAAGTTGAGGGCACTTGAACAGACCAATGCTGAATATTCACCCAGACTATGTCCGGCCATGATGACAGGCTCATTTTGAGATAATTCATTCCAGACTCGACATGTGGCGACGCTACTCGCAAGCAAGGCAGGTTGGGTATTTGTTGTTTTGTTCAGCTCCGTTTCAGGACCTTGCTGCACAAGCTGCCATAAATCATAGCCAAGTACGTCAGAAGCCTCTGCAAATGTAGATTCAACCGTTGTATGTACAGCGGCCAGTTCAGCCAACATGCCTAGCAACTGGGAACCCTGTCCGGGAAATACAAACGCAGTTGTCATCATCTAATTCTTTTGAAGTATTATCACTAAATAAACTAATAATCTATTAAAGCTGAACCCCAGGTAAAACCACCACCAAAAGCTTCTAACAGAAGTTTATCGCCACGCTGTATTCTTCCATCTCTTACTGCTACATCCAGGGCCAATGGCACGGATGCTGCCGAGGTATTGCCGTGTTGATCCACTGTTACAACAACCTTGTCCATAGGCATATCAAGTTTCTTTGCCGTCGCTGAAATGATCCTTGTATTGGCCTGATGCGGCACCAGCCAATCTATATCTTTCTTCTCAAGATTATTTGCTGCCAGAGTTTCATCAACGATTCTGCCCAGGGTGTTTACCGCCATTTTGAATACTTCATTGCCTTGCATCTGCATATATGCATTACCACTTTTAACTGAGTCATAATCTGTTGAAATACCGACTGGTACCATTAACAAGTCCTTGTGTTGACCATCGGCATGCAGAAAGGTCGAGATGATCCCTGGCTGTTCACTCGCTTCCAGGATAACCACACCTGCACCATCGCCAAATAACACACAGGTATCCCTGTCTGTCCAGTCAATGATATTGGATAAAGTTTCTGCACCAACCACCAGGGCTTTTGTGGCAGCACCTGTTTTTATAAACTTATCGGCGATACTGAGTGCGTAAATGAAGCCCGTACATACCGCCTGTACATCAAAGGCAGCTGTGCCACTGACACCCAAACGCTCTTGTAATAAACAGGCCGTGCTGGGAAACACGAGGTCAGGTGTAGTTGTTGCAACAATGATTAAATCAATATCATCTGCAGTTACTGAAGCAGCTTGCATTGCCAGTCGCGCTGCATGCTCGGCAAGATCACAGGTTGTTTCATTTTCAGCGGCAATATGCCTTTTGTGGATACCCGTTCTACTCTTAATCCATTCATCAGAGGTATCGACCATTTTTTCCAGTTCTGTATTCTCCATAATACGCTCTGGTAAATAACCACCTGTTCCAGTAATTCTTGAATAAATCATATACGGTAAATCAATCTAGTTCGCTCTCCGCCAGTAACTCTTCAAGTCTGGCACTGATTCTTTCAGGGACATTTTTCTCTACTTCGACAATGGCTTCTTCGATGGCATGTGCAAAAGATAACTTGTCGGCACTGCCATGACTTTTCACAACGATTCCCCTAAGCCCTAATAAACTTGCGCCATTATAACGTCGAGGATCAAGCTTGCGGCGAATATCCCTGAGAACCGGCATGGTCACCAGGGCCGCTAATCTCCCATAGAAAGATTTCTGGAAGGTATTTTTTGCGTGTTGGCTCATCAGTTCTGCCACGCCTTCACTTGCTTTTAGTGCGATATTACCGACAAATCCGTCACACACAATCACATCAAATTTTCCGCTATATATATCTGTGCCTTCGGCAAATCCAGCATAATTAAGGTGACTTTCAGACAAAAGCGTCGCCGCAAGCTTAACGCGATCATTGCCTTTCATTTCTTCTGAGCCAATGTTTAATAATGCAACAGTCGGGTTATCAAGATTTTCAGTGGCGCTGGCCAATTCAGATCCCATCACTGCAAACTGCAGCAATTGTTCCGAACTTGAATCAACGTTTGCACCCAGATCAAGCAGATGCGTATGTCGATCCAGAGCTGGCATGGTGGAGCAGATGGCAGGCCGATCAATCCCCGGCAACATCTTCAGGACAAATCTGGATATAGCCATTAAGGCACCCGTATTACCTGCACTGACACATGCTTGCGCCTCACCTTCGTGAACCATATTAATGGCAACCCGCATTGATGAATCTTTTTTCTTACGTAATGCCATGGAAGGTTGTTCATGCATCTCTACTGTTTCAGATGCATGTCTAACGCTGATCTGATCATTGGGTACTGCATTATTTTCTGCGAGCACCTTTAAAAGAATTTCTTCCTGACCAACAAGGGCAAGGTGCAGGTTATCGTGCCTACTCAATACATGGAGTGCGGAGGGAATAATCTCGGATGGCCCGTGATCACCACCCATGGCATCTAGCGCTATGGTGACGTGCAAAATAACCTCATTAATGTGGAAACATAAGCTGCCCAATCAACACAATCTGACAGACAGAATTTAAGGTGATGGCAGACTGAGAAGTTGGTAAAAACTAACAGTCTGAGTTTATTAATCCAGATCTAAATCTTCTTTATTTTCTACGACTTTATTACCGCGGTAATAACCGTCTGCACTAACATGATGACGTCTATGCGTTTCACCTGTGTTTGGTTCAATAGATAATGTTGCTGCATTGAGTCTATCATGAGAACGTCTCATGCCACGACGGGAAACGGATTTTTTACTTTTTTGAACAGCCATGGCTGATTCTCTCCTAACTAGTTACTTAATTTTAAATTCTTTAATTCAGCAAAGGGATTTTCCTTTGCCGTTTCTACATGGTTAAATTTGTCTGCTGCCGGACATTCCTGCTCCTCATGGAGAGGAACCAGGGGCATCGCCAGCAACAGCTCATCTTCTATGAAGTCCTGAAGTTTTACAGGGACTCCCGTATCTATATATGCCTCAAACTCAGCGGGCAGATTCTCTGCTTCTGTTTCATTACTGACAATGGCCATCTTAATTATTGCACTTAGCTGATATCGCATTGCTTGCATACAACGCTGACAACCCTGAGGCAACGTCGTTTGCAGGTCCCCAACTATGCAAAAAAGCCCATTTCTTTCATCCCTTGAGAATTCTAGCCTGAAGCTTACCCATACCATTGAGTCATCATTTAATGACACATTTACACGGTCAAATCGACGTAAATCATAGCTGCCTGAAATCTCCTTACCCACCTTGGCAAGTCGCATTGGATCAATGGTTTCCGGCAGCTCAGATGGCATCAGGCGGCAAAGTGTATCGATACAGGGTATGACTGTCAAAACTTTACAGATTTTCTAAGTAAGCCATTGACTTGGCAGGTATTTATCAGCTCTAATCAGACTTCATTATCACCTATTGAAAGGAAACTCTCATCAAACTTATTCTGGCATCATCATCCCCTTATCGACGTTCACTTTTACAGAGGCTCGAAATCCCCTTCGAAAATAAGTCGCCGGATGTAGATGAATCACCGCTTGACGATGAAACGCCGAGAGACCTTGTGTTGAGGTTGGCAGAGATGAAAGCTTCGGCAATTGCCCCCGCACATCCAGATTCATTAATTATCGGTTCTGACCAGGTGGCCATTGCTGATAATGAAATTCTAAGCAAGCCGGGCAATCACGAAAATGCCATCACACAGTTGAAAAAAGTCAGTGGTGAATCAATCGTATTTCTCACTGGCCTTTGCCTTATCAATACGGCGAATAATAATATTCAGAAGGATTGCATCAGATATACCGTGCATTTTCGTGATCTGACTGAGGATGAAATAGCAAGATATCTGCTCCGGGAAAAACCCTACGATTGTGCAGGGGCCTTCAAATCGGAAGCTTATGGTGTTTCCCTGATACAGCGAATAGAGGGTGACGATCCCACAAGCCTGATTGGTTTACCACTCATCCGTCTATCTGAGATGTTAAGGAATGAAGGACTGAATGTCCCTTAAATATCTCCTAATATCTATAAAGTTATCTGAGTTCAAATCCTGCCAGTATTGATCTCATCGACCTGGCGAATGTTGCACCGATTTTACTTGCGAACTGATCCATAAAAGTTTTCCGCTTGGTAAAGTCGACAATCTCTTCAGCACCAATCACTTCCCTGGCGACATAACCAGGGCTACCCAGGGCATCAACAAGTCCAAGCTCTATTGATTGTTCACCGGTCCAGATCAGACCTGAAAAAATCTTTTCATCACTGGCTAGTTTATCACCACGCCCTTTCTTCACGACATCGACGAATTGCTGATGAATATCCGTTAATAATGTTTCAACATGTTCAACTTCATCTGACTTTAAGGGTGAAAAAGGATCAAGGAAGCCTTTATTTTCACCTGCATGTAACAAACGACGCTCGATGCCGAGTTTCTCAATGGTGTCGACAAAACCAAAACCGGACATGATGACGCCGATTGAGCCTACAACACTGGCCTTGTCTGCATAGATTTTATCCGCGGCGGAGGCGATATAATAGCCACCTGAAGCACATATATCAGTAATCACCGAATAAAAAGGTGTATCAGGATATTCTTCTCGTAATCTATATATTTCGTTATTAACGTAGCCTGCCTGCACCGGGCTACCACCAGGACTATTGATTCTTAAAATGATGCCTGCTGTGTTTTTATCTTCAAAAGCAGCGCGCAAACCACTGACAATGTAGTCTGCATTTGCCTGCGAATCTGCCGAAATTACACCAGAAATATCAACCAGGGCGGTATGTTTCTCCCCTCTCATTGAGGCACCATCCCAACCATCTACAAAATACATTAATGTGAATATCGAGACATAAGCCAGCATAAACAGCTTGAAAAACACGCCCCATCGTCTTGCGCGGCGCTGCTCGGTAATGGCTTCCTTTGCTATTTTATTCACCAGTGTCTGCTCAAATTCTGACTGCTGCTGTCTGTCTTGTTGTTCGCTCATTGTATAAATAAACCTCTTTTAACTTGATGATGCTAAATAGCTCTATAACACGGGTGTCTCTGTATGATTATAGCTATAAATAATCTGATAATTCAGTAATCTTATGAATTATTCCCAGTGGTTCACATTGCTGTAGTCGTGCGGCATTGTGAACACCATAGCTCACCGCGACAGATCCCATGCCGGCATTGTTCGCCATTTGCAAATCGTACTCACTGTCACCGATCATTAGTGCATCCACAGCTTCAAGGCCAAAGAAATCTATAATTTCTATCAGCATCTGCGGATTTGGCTTGGAAAGGGATTCATCCGCACAACGCGTTGTATGAAAATATTTGTCCAGCCCTGTTTCACTGAGCGACCGGTCCAGCCCTCTTCTGCTTTTCCCTGTTGCAACGGCAAGAAAATAATTCTCCTGATTGAGTTGTTCCAGCATTTCCACAACACCTTCAAACACAGGCGCAGCACTTGTTGATGTTGAAAAATAATGTTCACGGTATCTGTCGGCAACCGAATTTCTTACTGATATTTCAGCTTCCGGAAATAATACTTCAATCGCGCCTTCAAGACTCAGTCCAATTACATCTCGAATCTGTGCATCATTACATTTAGGTAAATCTGCTTCCGCTGAAGCCAGTTGCATAGCATCGATGATACATGCTTCTGAATCAGCCAATGTACCGTCCCAATCAAAAACTAATAACTTGAATTTTTTATCATCAATCACATTCATTCAAGCAACGTGAAAAGTCGCCTACGACAATTTATCCAGACATTGTTGAAGTTCATCAGGTAACTGTGCCGTCAGATTGATCTGTTTGCCTGTGGAGGGCATTTGAAAAGATAATGCCTCTGCATGCAGAAATAACCTCTTGAGTCCTGATTTTTTCATTGCACGATTAAATTCCCAGTCACCATATTTTTCGTCACCGGCCAATGGGTGATCAATAGCAGCCGCATGCACTCTAATCTGATGCGTTCTCCCAGTCATCAGTCCAACCCGACAAAATGAGGCAACATCGAAACATTTAAGTAAATAAAAATGCGTTAATGCCTGTTTACCTGTCTTGTCAACTCTGACTTTTTTATCACCTGATGCTATTCCTGTTTTGCTCAGTGACAGATCGACTGTCTGTAGCTTATTCATCAACTGTCCCTGCAAAAGCGCGAGATACATTTTCTTTACATCGCCGCTTTTTAAAATATCATGCATTCCCCTAAGAGTTTTATGATCTTTTGCAATAAGTAGACAACCGGATGTCGCCCTGTCCAGACGGTGCACTAATTCAAGAAAATGTGACTCCGGTCTTTGCGCCCGTAGAATTTCAATCACGCCATATTGCACACTACTGCCACTATGCACTGCGACGTTTGAAGGTTTATTGATAGCTATCAAATACTCATCTTCAAAAATAATACTGTTTCTAATTAGCTCAGACAGGCCTTCTGGCGGTTTGTTGGGATTTTCCCGCAATGTGATGTAGACAGGGGGAATTCTGACCATATCACCGGTCTGCAGGCGGTAATTCTGTTTAATTCTGCCTTTATTGACCCGAACTTCACCTTTTCTGATCATCTGATAGATTCGGGTTTTGGGGAGGCTGCCAAAATGGCCTATGAGGAAGTTATCTAGCCGTCTTTCGGCGTGTTCTTCATCGACAGTAAGGAAGGAAACCTGGCGCTGTTCAACTTTTTTTGCCGTCATAATTGCGGGAGTATATCAACATTGTTATATTAGTAGCTGGAATACGGACGTTTTCGGATATTTTGAACCGCCATGTAGTGTTTTTGGGCGGTATTTATTACGACAAACAGCACAAGCTGATGTTGTGAAGCCGGCAGCAACAGTGGTGTAGATGGCAAATGAAACATAATTATTGCCTCCCCACCCCTTCATAACCAGTGAATGCCCGCGAAATGCCCGGTCTTTGAAATGGCTTTAATATTCCAACGAGCAGAGGTTTTTTGAGAAGTTACAAATTAGTCAGAAATGGCGAATTAAAAATGAGTAACGGAATAGACCTCATAACATAATGGTTTAATTATCACTCAAGCAGATGTAAATGAGTGATAACAGGCGCTCCCAATAGCCTGGTGAATGATTGCTGGTGAAATTCCCGGTAATGTATTCGTCGCATCAGATAGAGGATGAATTCCCCTTCTGGTACCGCTAGTGGTAGAGCGCATACAAAGGAATACAAAAAATGAAGAGAATGCTGATTAACGCAACTCAGCCTGAAGAGATGCGTGTGGCGCTGGTTGATGGCCAAAAGTTATACGATCTGGATATTGAATCCACCAATCGGACCCAGAAGAAATCCAATATATACAAAGGCCGCGTGGTTCGTATCGAACCGAGCCTGGAAGCTGCTTTTGTCGATTATGGCGGCAATCGTCATGGTTTTTTACCCCTAAAAGAAATTTCCCACAGCCTGTTCAAAAAGAAGCCGGAATCAGGTCAGCGTGGTCGCGTTAATATCAAAGATGCGATTGATGAAGGACAGGAATTCATCATTCAAATCGAAAAGGAAGAGCGTGGTAGCAAAGGCGCAGCCCTGACCACCATGATTAGTCTGGCAGGCCGGTATCTGGTACTCATGCCAAACAACCCCCGTTCGGGTGGTATTTCACGTCAAATTGAAGGAGCCGATCGTGCCGAAGCACGCGAAGTCATGAGCCAACTGGATATTCCGCAAAATACAGCGCTTATCCTCAGGACAGCGGGCATAGGTAAATCCAAAGAAGAGTTACAGTGGGATACTGACTATCTCACCACCTTATGGGAAGCCATCGAGAAAGCGGGAAGTGAACGCCCTGCTCCATTCCTGATATATCAGGAAAGCGAGGTGATTATTCGTGCGATTCGGGACTATCTGCGTACCGACATCGCAGAAATCTGGGTAGATGACAAAGAAGTTCATCGACGCAGTAAAGAGTTTATGGAACAGGTTATGCCTCATAATCTTCACAAACTTAAACTGTATGAGGAAGTTGATCCGCTTTTCACCAGATATCAAATCGAAAGCCAAATTGAATCAGCCTTCTCCAGAGAAGTGCGTTTACCTTCTGGTGGTTCCTTGGTTATTGACCACACAGAAGCCATGATCAGCATTGATATCAACTCAGCGCGTGCAACCAAAGGCAGTGATATTGAGGAAACAGCACTTAATACAAATCTAGAAGCTGCTGATGAGGTTGCAAGACAATTAAGATTACGTGATTTAGGTGGGCTCATCGTTATTGACTTCATTGATATGATGGTTAACAAAAATCAACGAGAAGTCGAAAACCGTATGAAGGACTGTTTACGTGTCGACCGCGCAAGAGTTCAGGTAGGAAAGATATCCCGATTCGGTTTGCTAGAGATGTCACGACAAAGATTACGTCCTTCTTTAGGAGAATCTCGTCATTTACCCTGCCCTCGCTGTGATGGTCAAGGTACGATTAGAGACATTGAATCCCTTTCACTCGCTATTCTTAGAATTATAGAAGAAGAAGCAATGAAGGATTCAACAGCCAAGGTCATCGTTAATTTGCCCGTGTCAGCAGCAACATTTCTTTTGAATGAAAAACGTCAACCTATAAGTGATTTACAACAAAGGCTTGATGTTGATATTGTCATCATACCATCTCCTGCAATGGAAACGCCTCAATACCAGGTGTTAAGAGTTCCTTTATCAAAAGCCAACGAAACACAACATCAGCAAGCTAGCTATAGCCTTATTGCTGAGATAGAAAATGATGTGAAAGGCATTGGACTACGGACACATAAAACAGTCGTTGAACAACCTGTTGTTCAACAAATTATTCCCGTTGCACCTCAAAGTAAAACTGTGAAAAATGCAGGATTGATTTCGAGGATAATTAAAAGCCTGTTTGGTTCATCGAAAGAAGAAAAGAAAGAAACTGAAAAACCTGGAAACAATACTAGAAACAATTACCGTTCGAGTCGCAACCGTAATATTCAGAACCGATGGAACAGGAATAATCGTTCAGGAAATCGTCAACGAAATAATCCCAACAGAAAAACCAATCAGGGAGCAAAATCGGTTGGCAATGCAAGCACTGCTAAAAAATCTGATGCGAACACCTCAGCTGGCGCTGATACAGCAAACTCTAACGCATCAAATCGTGACTCCAGGAATACCGGCTCATCTCGTCGTGGCAGAAGAGGTGGTCGTAGACGGCCCAGAGCCAGCGGTGATAATGCAAACTCGAACAAGCAAGTCGTAAAAGATGATCAGCAAAAAGCAGCAAAAGATCAAAAATCTGCTGAAACCATATCCCAACAAGATAGCCAGGTGGTTGAGAAGCTAACCAGTGACAGCAGCAATATTACACAAGCATCTCCAGAAAACATTAGTGAGCATGTAGTACAAGAATCATCACCGGTTTCTAAAACCGATCCTAAAATGACTGAGGTAATGCCGCATCCGGATAGAGTCCTGCATGAGTCATCTGCATCAATTGACAATGAAAATTCGAAAGAGTCGTTACCTGATAACAGCACAAGTACTGTTGCTGCGCAATCCCCTGCAGATTCAGGGAATCGAGATCAGATGACCGGACAAGAAGAAGTGGCAACGCAAATTATCGCACCGCATCCAGATAATGTGCGGAACACGCCTAAAACAGAGGGAATTGATGGAAATTCACTGAAAGAAAAGGCGGGCGACAAAACCAATATTAATCTAAGCGTCGGTGCTAAAGATGATGAGAGAACATTTCTTGATATCGGCGCTTCTGAAAGGATTAAGGCAGAATCAAATGATGGAGTTATTTCGGATAATAATGCCGCTGAGAAAAGTGCCCAGGTTCACCAGGAAATGCAGCCTGAAACAGAGAAAAACAAAAGCTAGAAACAGGTTCTGCTAGCCAGCAGCATGCTCGCAGGTTGCCTTAAATTCGATTTCTGGCCAGCGTTCAATCGCAAGGTTTAGATTCACCATGGATGGTGCAATATAAGTTAATCGGTTACCGCCATCCATTGCCAGGTTTGATGAAGCTTTATTTTTAAATTTTTGCAGAACCTTTTCATCATCACAGAATACCCATCTGGCGGTCGCTACAGGTACATTGTCGTAAACACATTCAACACCATATTCCTGTTTCAGGCGTGCAGCGACCACATCAAACTGTAAAACTCCTATAGCGCCAACAATGAGATCATTATTATCTAATGGTCTGAATACCTGTGTTGCGCCTTCTTCACCCAGTTGAATCAGACCTTTAAGCAAGGCCTTGGTCTTAAGCGGATCTTTGAGTTGTACTCGTCGAAACAATTCAGGTGCGAAAAAAGGGATGCCTGTGAATGATAAAGATTCACCTTGAGTAAAGGTATCGCCAATTTGAATCGTGCCATGATTATGCAAACCAATAATATCACCAGCCCATGCATCATCTGCCTGCTCCCGGCTTCCAGCCATAAATGTCAGGGCATTAGATACTTGTATGTCTCGTTCTATCCTGACGTGTCTCATTTTCATGCCTTTTTGATATTGACCCGAGCATATCCTCAGGAAGGCGATTCTATCTCGATGTGCCGGATCCATATTTGCCTGTATCTTGAAAACAAAGCCGCTCAATTGTTCCTCATCAGCCTTTACTTTTCTTTGAATTGCTTCCCTTGACTGGGGTGCTGGTGAGAATTTTGTTAAATAATCAAGAAACTCAGCAATACCAAAATTATTCAGGGCCGATCCAAAAAAAACAGGGGTTTGTTTTCCATGTAAAAAATCTTCAAGATTAAATTCTTCGCAGGCACCACGGACCAATTCAACCTCATCTTTAAATTCATCAATTGTTGTAGATAATAATGTTTGGCTTTCTTCAGAATCAAGGCCTTCAATAATTTTTCCGTGTATGCTTTCATCCGCTTTATTGTACATTCGGATATAGTCATCATTGAGATGGTAGAGTCCTTTTATACGACTGCCCATTCCTACTGGCCAGGTCACTGGTGCGCATCTGATTTCGAGTTCGCTTTCTATCTCATCCAGTAATGTGATCGGATCCTTGCCTTCCCTGTCAAGTTTATTAATAAAGGTGATGATCGGTGTGTTACGCAGACGACATACATCCATTAATTTACGCGTCCGTTCTTCAACACCTTTACTGACATCAATCACCATTAAGGCAGAATCAACTGCCGTTAATGTTCTGTAAGTATCTTCAGAGAAATCGGCATGCCCTGGTGTATCGAGTAAGTTGATAACATGTTCATTATATTCAAACTGCATCACGGAACTGGTGATAGATATGCCTCTTTCTTTTTCCATTTCCATCCAGTCGGAGGTTGCATGCCTGGATGATTTTCTTGCCTTCACTGTGCCTGCTGTTTGTATGGCACCACCAAATAATAATATTTGCTCGGTAACCGTAGTCTTACCCGCATCCGGGTGGGAAATAATGGCAAATGTACGGCGTCTGGAAACTTCTGAATTTAAATTGCCCATATAAATTACCTGGGAAGCTTTATGCACTTACTTCCTGCAAGATGGTCTTTATTTCCCTGATAGCTTCATCCAGTCCAGTAAATACTGCTCGGGCAATAATACCGTGACCGATATTTAACTCTTCAATATCTGGAATTTGAGCAATCTGCCTTACATTCTGATAATTCAGACCATGTCCTGCATTTACTTTCAGTCCTAAGGACTTTGCCAGTTCCACGCCAGATATAATCTTTGCCAGTTCAACTTCAGTTTCACTACCATAGCTTGCATCTGCAAAATGACCGGTATGAATCTCTATGACTTCTGCGCCAGAATCTCTGGATGCAGTAATTTGTTTATCATCTGCATCGATAAATAACGATACGCGTATTCCGGCCTGTTTCAATCTTGCGCAGGCTTCAGTCACTTTATCTATTTGTCCAGCCACATCCAAACCACCTTCCGTGGTCAGCTCTTCTCTACTTTCAGGAACCAAACAACAAAACTCAGGTTTTACGCGCTCGGCAAACGCCAGCATCTTCTCGGTGACAGCCATTTCAAGATTCATCGGGCTCAGCATCGTCTGACGTAGTAGATCAATATCTCGTTCCTGAATATGTCTCCTATCTTCTCGTAGATGTACCGTAATTGAATCTGCACCAGCCTGCTCTGCAATTTGAGCAGCAAATACGGGGTCAGGGTAGCGAGTTAATCTCGACTGTCTCAGCGTTGCAATATGGTCAATGTTTACACCTAATAACATGTTTTTAGCCTGTATTTATCTATCTGTGTTGCAATGAAAGCGGCGCATTCTAGCGCATTTACGAAAGGAGTTAGAGCAGAAAATGCAGATTTCAGTTAACTTGGGTATATGCCTTATACAAGGCTCTACTGGCCAGTGGTTTAGTGCCAAGGTGACTTTTTAATATGAAACGCATCAATCTCTTTGTTTCTTCTAATTCCGATTTGTTTTCTAAACTCCCCTTCTCCAATGCTAGCAAACTATTCCCCGCAATCTCGATATAGTCTCCTGCGGGAGGGGTATCCTTCATTGGCCCAGAATCAAGGAGATAATAGTACTTTTTATCTGCTTCTATTGCTTGGCCATCATCAACGTCATGATTCAGCACCAGGCCGTAGCCTAGTGATTCGAGCAGGCCTTTTTCAAAGGTTCTAAGAACTGCATCAATGCGCTTTGCAGCAGAGAGATCGAGTATGGCTTTGTTATAAAAATCAAACAGTTCTGGATGTGATTCATGCTGATGTAATAATCGAACTAACAATTCATTCAGGTAGAATCCCGCGATCATTCTTCCTTCCGATAATTCATAAGCTTCCATATCTGCTTCGACATCTACTAATGTCATTAACTCGCCTTTGCCGCGCCATGCCATCAACAATCGTTGATAGGGCTGCAGGAGCCCGGAAAAGGCGGATTTCCCCCGTTTTGCTCCCTTTGCTATCAGGTGTAATCTACCGTATTCCCTGGAAAAAATATCCAGTATCAGACTGGACTCAAGATATGACCTGGAATGAAGAATAAAACAGTACGTTAATTCCACATTCATGAATACGATTTCACGAATCAAAACCCAGTTGTTTTATGGCCAGCTCATTATCCATCCATTTGTCCTTGACCTTGACCCAGGTTCTTAAAAAAACCTTATTCTCAAACATTCTTTCCATATCCTTTCGCGCCTGCTCTCCAATAGCTTTCAAGCCAGCGCCCTTTTGACCAATCACTATCGTTTTTTGACCTTTTGTAGCAACCCAGATAATTGCATCAATATGAATTATTTTTTTCTTCTCGACGAACGAATCAATAGTAACTGTGGTGGTATAGGGTAGCTCTTCACCTAATCTTTTTATCAATTTCTCTCGGATAAATTCTGCTGCAAAATATCGCTGTGATTTATCAGTTATCTGATCGTCCGGGTATTGAAATGTCCCTGTGGGCAATAATTCTTTTATAGATTTCTCCAACGGCCTTAAGCTTTTTCTGGATAATGCAGAGACAGGAATAATCTCCTGAAAACTCATTTTCCCTGCAAGCTCTTTTAGAAAAGGCAACATCGTTTCCTTGTCTTTGATTTTATCCATTTTGTTTACCGCTAAAATAACTGGTGCGGTTTTATCTTTAATCAAACCTAATATATATTCATCGAGTTCAGTCCATTTCAATGCTGCAACCATAAAAACCAAAACATCAATACCAGCAAGCGCATTTGTTGCTTCCCTGTTCATATACCTGTTCATGGCATTTATCGGGGAATCCTGCAGCCCCGGTGTATCGATATAGATAATTTGATGATTTTTTACTGTATTCACACCAATCGTATGGCGTCTTGTCGTTTGAGGTTTTCTTGAGGTGATACTTAGCTTTTGCCCGATCAAATTATTTAGCAATGTTGACTTGCCGACATTTGGACGACCAAGAATGGTGACATAGCCACAATAAGTTTGCTTATTTTTTGATTTGTTTTCCCGCAAGGTTTTATTAAGTCTTTTTAAGTTTCTTTTCCAGTGCAGCTAAAGCTTTTTCAGCAGCCGATTGCTCGGCCAGACGTTTGCTACGGCCTTCAGCCTGAACCGAAATATTTGGCTTTGCAATCGTACATTCGACGTTAAAAAGCCGCTCATGTGCGTCACCAGTTTCTGATAAGACATGATATGCAGGTAATTCCAGTCTTCGTGACTGTAATAATTCCTGCAGGGTGGTTTTGGGATCTTTACTGAGTTTATCGGGAGAGACTTCCAAAAGTAATTGATGGTAGAGAGCAATGACACATTTACGACAAACACCCATATCAGCATCAAGGTAAACTGCACCAATGATTGCTTCAAGTGTATTCGCAATAATTGAGTCACGGCGCCAGCCACCGCTTTTCATTTCTCCGGGCCCCAACTTGACGTAATCGCCCAGATCCAGTTCTCTCCCCAATTTCGCTAATGTCTCCCCTTTGACCAGGGAAGCCCTGAGGCGTGTCAGATCGCCTTCTGTCGCCTGAGGAAATTTTTGATAAATCGCATCGGCGATAATAAAACCTAACGCAGCATCACCGAGATACTCAAGTCGTTCATTGTTGCCATGACCAATACTGCAATGAGTTAATGCTATTTCAAGAAGTTTCTGATCTTTAAATTTGTAATCAATAGCTTTCTCTAATTTAGACGGCTGTTCACTCATTCACCACCTGAACTACCTAATTCAAGTCTATGATCAAAAAGAAGCACAAACTCTAAATCCTTAACAAATTTATTTCGTCCTTCATAAATAATATGGATATATTTCTTTTTCGTTTTTTTATCTTTTTCTATAAAAACCAGATTTTTAAGAAGCTTTTCATTACTAAAACGTTCGGAATTTGAAGAGATTTCTATGTTTTTCCTAAGGGATGTTCGTATTTGTTTGCTAGTCATTGTTTTAATATCCGGTCGATTCGCAACACTTTCCATTGCCGTAAGGACTGTCAATTTTTCGCTATATAAGGGAAAAACTCTTAGTCCTATAAGGACAAAAAAAGCAAGAACGCCCAAAATGCTGATCCAGCCAAGGGCCCCTATTCCATACTGCTTGTTTTTCATGTTCTTCATCATTTACCCCTTGTCATTTTTAATATCTATCATCGTACCAATTCTTTTCCACTCTACGCCACCATTTTTACTGTCCCAATTCATCCAGATCATAAATGCCCTGCCAACGAGATTCTCATCCGGCACATAGCCCCAATAACGACTATCCTTACTATTGTCACGATTGTCGCCAAGAACTAAATAGTGCCCTTTTGGGACAATACCTTCAACATTTTGTGATGGCCTGTCTGGCATACGTAAAATTTCATGTTCTGCGCCAGCCAGTAATTCTGTGCTCAATGTTGCCCCATCCATCATTTTACCTGAACCTACCGCGCGATAAGTACCAATTTCCAGTTGTTCAACGGCTTTATCATTGATGGTCAAAATTTTATCCTGATATTTGAATTTGTCCCCAGGTAAACCGACGACTCGCTAGATAAAAGGAATACTGGGATTAACAGGATAACGAAAAACGACTATATCACCGCGTTCTGGAGCCTTGTTTTCGAGTATTTTCGTGTTCAGTACAGGTAATCGGATACCGTAGTCATACTTATTAACCAGTATGAAGTCACCAATCAATAAAGTCGGCATCATGGATGCCGATGGAATTTTGAAAGGCTCTACGATAAAAGAACGTAATATCAGGACGATAAGGAAAATAGGAAAAAATGATCTGGCAAAGTCAACAATGGCGGGTAAAACCAATTCACCATTTTCATCCCTGTTCTTTTTATCAACAAAAAAAAGTACGCCAAACAACCAAATAATGCCACTGAGCGATGTTAAAACTACCAATACTGCCGAAAAATCTACATTCACTTGTCTTTTCCTACATGTAATATAGCCATAAAGGCATCTTGTGGTATTTCTACTGAGCCAAATTGTTTCATCCGTTTCTTCCCTGCCTTTTGTTTCTCCAATAATTTACGCTTACGCGAAATATCGCCGCCATAACATTTCGCAGTCACATTTTTACGTAATGCCTTGACTGAATGTCTGGACAGGATTTTAGATCCTATTGCGGCCTGAATGGCGACATCGAACATCTGTCTCGGAATAAATTCCTTGATTTTAGCCGCCAAATCATGTCCTCTGCTTCGAGCCTGCTCTTGATGCGTGATAGTAGAAAGAGCATCTACCCGATCACCATTAATTAATATATCCAGTTTGACCAGTGAAGATGCCTGAAATCTCATGAAATGATAATCAAAAGATGCATAACCTCGACTCGCTGATTTAAGACGATCAAAAAAATCCAGAACAACTTCACTCATAGGTAATTCAAACCCCAGTGAAATCTGATTGCCGAGATATTGTAATTTCTTTTGCACGCCACGTTTGTCGATGCATAGTGTGATGACATTACCCAGATATTCCTGAGGCACAAGAATATCGGCATAAATAATTGGCTCGCGAAATTCCTTGATTTTATCCGTGGCAGGCAATTTCGCGGGGTTATCGACGGTAATCACCTGTCCGTTCGTGGTTTCTACTTCATAAACAACTGTTGGTGCAGTGGTAATCAAGCTCATATCATATTCACGTTCAAGCCGTTCCTGAATGATTTCCAGATGCAACATTCCCAGGAAACCACAACGAAAACCAAAACCTAATGCCTGGGATGTTTCGGGTTCAAAATGAAGTGCTGCATCATTCAGTTTTAATTTCGCCAAGGCTTCACGAAAAGCTTCGTAATGACTGGAATCAATGGGATACATACCTGCAAACACCCTGGGCTTTATTTCCTGGAAGCCTGGCAATGTCTCTGACGCCGGATTTTCGGCCAGTGTTAATGTATCTCCGACAGGTGCACCACCAAGATCTTTAATACCAGAAATAACATAACCGACTTCACCTGTATTCAAAACATCTTGTGCTCTACGCTTCGGTGTAAATACACCGACCTCATCAACTAGGTGATCTCTCCCTGTACTCATCACACGCATTTTCTTTCCTGCAGGCAGGCAGCCATCGACGATTCTTACAAGTGAGACGACACCAAGATAATTATCAAACCAGGAATCGATGATCAATGCCCTGAGTGGTGCATCTTCCATGCCTGATGGTGCGGGGATGATCTCTATAATTTGTTCAAGTAAGTCTTCCACACCCAAACCAGTTTTCGCGCTGACCTGCACCGTGTCTGTAGTATCAAGACCGATTATTTCTTCAACCTCGTTTAACACACGTTCAGGATCTGAGGATGAAAGATCGATCTTGTTCAATACGGGTAATACTTCCAGATCGAGATCTACGGCGGTCATGCAATTCGCAACACTCTGTGCCTCAACGCCTTGTGTCGCATCCACAACCAGTAATGCGCCTTCACAGGCTGCAAGAGAGCGTGAAACCTCATAGGTAAAATCAACGTGCCCGGGTGTATCGATAAGGTTTAATTGATAGATTTTCCCGTTCCTGGCTTTGTAATCCAGGCTGACACTCTGGGATTTGATGGTAATACCACGCTCACGTTCCAGATCCATAGAATCGAGTACCTGATTAGCCATTTCTCGTTCAGTCAGCGCACCACAATGCTGTATAAATCGATCGGCCAACGTGGATTTGCCATGATCGATGTGTGCAATGATTGAGAAATTGCGAATATTCTGCATTTAGTTATGTGCCTGATTAGTGGAAGCTTGATAATTCGACGGGTTTTTCGTTTTTACCAATGCTAAAGGCGGGCGATTCTAGCTTATATAGGGACCTATATACAGCTATCAATGCAAAGGAATGATGTAGTTTGTATGCCCTTTGGTTGCAATAAATTTATCATTCAGACCCCAAAATCCTGAGGAGTCGTTTTTTATTTAATTTGTAATGGCATATCTCTATGTTATTGACGAATAGTACCGGAACCATATCGTTAAAACGCTTTGCCAAATCCGGGTCCTTATCAATATCAACCATTGTTATTGGGCCCGTGTGAGCTAACTTCATGGATTCCAGCTCGTTTTTCATCACATCACATAAATGACATCCCTGCCGGCTATAGATAGTAAATTCCAATTTCGGTGTAGCTTGCGACGATGATCAGGAGTTATCTTCCAGTCTTAAGGCAAGGAAAACAGGCCCCCCTCTTCTATGAATCAAGATAGGGATTGATTTGTCCTTGGGCAATTGATCAACCAGCTCGTCAAAATGTTTGGCATTTTTTATCTTGATGTTATTGATCAGAAGCATAACGTCACCATTTCGCACACCTGCTTTATAGGCAGGACCAGATGAGACCTGGCTGACAATCACGCCATGATCTTTAATTTCCAGTTCCTTACGTTGTTCTTCTGTTAAATCTTCAACGAGTACATGTAAGGGGTTTTGTGTTTTATTTCCATTCTTTCCTGACGAAGATAATCTGGCATTTTCGTCGACAGGTAATTCCGCAATCTTTACCCTGAGGCTAACCGGCTCGCCATGACGAATGACTTTGGCAGGCACTGTTTTACCTACTTTTGTACTGCCAACCATTGGCGGCAGATCGGATGAGACATCTATTTTATCTCCGTTAAAACTGACAATAACGTCGCCAACCTTAAACCCGGCTTTTTCAGCGGGACTGTCTTTCAATACTTTTGCCACGAGTGCGCCATGTGGCTTCTTCATTGCAAAAGACTCGGCTAATTCTCTGGTCACATCCTGTATCAACACACCTAACCAGCCACGCGAAACATGCCCCTGTTCCCTTAATTGATGATAAATATCTTTGACGACTTTAATAGGTATCGCAAAAGACATCCCCATATAACCACCTGTACGACTGTAAATTTGGGAATTAACACCTATGACTTCACCTTGCAGGTTAAATAATGGGCCACCGGAATTTCCTGGATTGATTGCCACATCGGTTTGAATAAATGGCACATAGTTTTCGTTTGGCAAACTGCGACCCATTGCACTGATAATACCTTGAGTAACAGAATGTTCAAATCCAAATGGTGAGCCAATAGCCAATACCCATTCACCGACTTTTAACTTTGATGAGTCCCCCATCTTCAGGGTCGGTAATTGTTTGCCATCGATCTTCAAGACAGCTATATCACTGCGCTCATCAGCACCAATGACTTCGGCAACAAACTCCCTTCTATCGTTAAGACGAACGATGATTTCATCTGCATCTTTCACAACATGATTATTGGTGATGATGTAACCATCATCAGACATGATGAATCCAGAACCGAGTGAAGTTCTTTGCTGATGAGGAGCCATGCCCTCAGGTACTTCCCCAAAGAATTTGTTAAAGAAATCATAGTACGGACTATCTTTCGGGATGTTAGGCATATTTTGTCCTTGAATCCCCGCTCCTCCATTGCCCTTTTTCAGAGTCGTACTAATATTCACAACCGCAGGGGCATTCTCTTCCACTAACGGGATAAAATCCGGTAACGAACGTGCCTGTGATGTTTGCACAGATAAAACAAGGCAGATAAAAGCAAAACTCAAAACTCTTTTAGCCAATAGCATTTCGTAGTTCATCGACACTCCATAAAGATAAGATTTATTAGATAATATGGTATTCCTGTCACTTAGAAAACAATAAAGATTTGGAAGAATAATTATTTGTTTGAAACGACAGATTTGGCAAATAACTTGACAGTATCCCGGGGAACTTCACCAACGGCAGTAATGAGATAACTGTCAGTCATGGTTGAATATGTATTCACGCCTCCCATACTCGAAGGACCAGTAACAACATTCACAGGTTTATCAAGTTTTTCGATGAATACTGAGACCGTTGCCAAACCATCTGAATACATCAGGTGTTCAACTGGCATTTGACTTTCTTCAACATTTTGTTTTTCCTGATCACTCATGACAAAACCATCAGGCATCCAGGTCGCCTTCCAGGAGACATCTCCCTTGTGTACTGGAAAGTCTTCTGAGGAATTATCATGCCAAGTATATCCTACTCCTGATATTTCAGGCTTTAGCCACTCATCAGGAATTTCTTCAACAATTTGAAGTTTTGCAAAAAAGAATTGCTCCAGTGGTGCACCTTCCTTGTTCTTTAACTCAGATTTAAGTAATAACTTCGATTCCAGATCAATCCATAGCTGATAGCCATAACGGAAATCGTCCCTGGGTAAAATATCTACTATCCATGCAGGTCGGTTAGCGACACGATCCTGTCCAGCAATTGAAAAAGTGTAATACTCTGAAACTTTGCTTATCTGCTCAGGTAGCTGACTGATTCTGAATTGTCTTGGACTGCTTTTTTCCACCATAACGGATTCATTATCAGGCAAAATGCAAGTCACAGAATTTCTATCACGGATGACCTCGCGTGCGAAACCTGTCAATGAAACGATCCTTTCCTGTATGCCATTTTCACCGACTCTATGGATAATACGCATGGTATCCATCTTTCCATGACGACGATAAATGAAAACACCTTCATAATTCAGATTATGGTTCGCCTCAGACATTTGTCTGATAAGCTTTTGTGCAGGTGGTGTTTGATCAACAGCAAAAGAAGATACTGAAATCAATGTTAGCAGAAGAAATAAAAAACGATGTAGCAAAATATTATCTGATTCCTATGAGAAACTTATTCATCAGGTTTATTTAATTGTTCGTTTGACTCTGCTTCGTTGGCGACCATTCTCACATGAGGCGGCATTCCACTGACACCTGTATTTGCCCGATACTCACTATAATTTACCAGGTATCGGTTCAGTCTAGGGTCAATATTTTTAGCCTGATAAACCTGCGCCTGACCTGTTTGCTGATTCACTAACTGTGGTGTCGCTATTGAAGTGACCAAAGATGGTTGGCTTGTGGCAATACTGGACTGCGCAATAACAGGCTGTCCTGTCTCTGAAATTTGTCTGGCTTGTTGAACATTAAAAATAGCAACCGCAGCAACCGAAGCAGCGATGGCAAATCCCATGACCGGCTTCATTAGATCTGAAGATTTCCGGTTGACTGATTTTTTTGTTGGGGCAAGAATTGTCGGTTCCGAAGCGAGCACCTGACTCACACCACTTGATATATCCCCGATATGCCCAGGTAAACGACCGCGTAGTGAATCACCAATGAGATGATATCTTGCCCACGTCTCTTTAGCTTCATTATCTTCCAGTAGACTCTCGATCACAGACGTTGCTTCCTGAGTCAGTTCATCATCTACCAGGGCTGATAATTGTTCGCGTTTTTGCTCGTTCATCTCATTTCACTCATTTCTAGTTCAACTAATATTCAATTAATGGTTTTAAATCTTTATCTATCGCTTCACGTGCTCGAAATATGCGTGATCTTACGGTACCTATCGGACAGTCCATAGCCACCGCAATATCCTCATAACTCAATCCTTCCACCTCTCGCAAGGTGATTGCCACTTTTAAATCTTCAGGTAACGCCTCAATCGAATTGAGGATGGTTGCCTGTATCTCGTCCCTCAACAACAAGTGTTCAGGGGTCTCCTGATGCCTTAGAGTGTGATCACCCTCGATTTGTTCCACATCATCTATGTCATGTGCGGACTCAAGTGGCCTGCGGGACTTAACCGCCAGATAATTCTTGGCTGTATTAACCGCAATACGGTACATCCAGGTGTAAAAAGCACTCTCGCCACGAAAATTCGGCAGTGCTCTATAGGCCTTAATAAAGGCCTCCTGGGCAATATCCTGTGCATCACTGGGATTGTATACAAACCTTGAGACCAGATTGATAATGCGCTGCTGGTATTTAAGCACCAGAAGATCAAAAGCTTTCTTGTCACCATTTTGTACCCTTTCTACCAGTTGCTTATCAGTAACGCTTTCGCCCATTCAGGCAAACCCCCATTCACGCATATTTCCTATAGGCAAGTACCCATTTCAGGCAAATACCATGTGTTATAATTCTTGTTTCATTGACCCGTGATATTGACTCAATAAAAGTGGCAGAGTTCCAAAACCAGGTATCAAGAATAAATCCTAATCAATAGCTTACATTTGTTTCCACGTATATTATCTTAAGTCACATGACACACCAACACCAACATGATGTCCTCGTAATCGGCAGTGGTGCTTCAGGCCTGAGCCTGGCGCTACAATTGGCAGAACATGCCTGCGTCGCTGTCTTGTCAAAAAGTGAGCTGAGCGAAGGGGCGACGTTTTATGCACAAGGCGGCGTATCAGCTGTCCTCGACACCTGTGATTCAATTGATTCACATGTCCAGGATACATTACACACGGGCGCAGGCCTGTGTAATGAAGATATCGTACGTTTTGTTGTTGAACATGGTCGTGAAAGTATTCAATGGTTAATTGATCTGGGCGTGGACTTTACCAAGGTCATTGATACTGATGGTAGCGTTGACTTCCATCTGCACAAGGAAGGTGGCCACAGTCATCGTCGAATCATTCATGCCTCGGATTCCACTGGGCGTGCCATAGAAACCACGCTGGAAAACAGGGTTCGTGAACACTCAAATATTGAATTATTTGAATACCGGACCGCCATTGACCTGATCACCAGTGAAAAATCCGGTCAATCTTCAGCTGTTAACAAATGCCTTGGTGCCTATGTTTACCACGAAGCCGAGTCGGCCGTTGAGGTATTCAAGGCCAGATTTGTGATTCTGGCGACAGGCGGTGTAGGTAAGGTTTATCTCTACACCAGTAATCCTGATATTTGCACCGGCGATGGTATTGCCATGGCCTGGCGTGCAGGCTGTAGCATTTCCAATATGGAATTTATTCAATTTCACCCAACCTGCCTGTACCATCCGGATGCCAAATCTTTTCTCATTTCGGAGGCATTGCGAGGAGAAGGTGCGAAATTATTACTCGCAAGTGGCGAATCATTTATGCATCACTTTGACAAACGCGCCGAACTCGCACCGAGAGATATTGTTGCGCGCGCCATTGACCATGAAATGAAAAAAACAGGCAGCGAATGCGTTTATCTGGACATCAGTCATCAATCAAAAGATTTTATTATTTCCCACTTTCCAAACATCTATCAAAAATGCCTGTGTTTTGGGTTTGATTTGGCCAAACAAGCTGTTCCGGTGGTCCCTGCAGCGCATTACACCTGTGGTGGTGTCGTAGTCGATACGCATGGTAGAACAGATATATCAGGCCTGTATGCGATAGGTGAGGTCACGAATTCCGGTTTGCATGGTGCCAACCGCATGGCCAGTAATTCTCTGCTTGAATGCGTCGTTTTCGCGCATTCTGCCTATAGAGATATTAAAACCAGATTGCCCGATACAGGAATGCCTCCGCAATTACCTGAATGGGATGAAAGCCAGGTCACGGATTCTGACGAAGAAGTTGTGGTCTCACATAATTGGGACGAGATCCGTCGCTTTATGTGGGATTATGTGGGTATCGTCAGAACAACCAAACGACTACATCGGGCACAAAGTCGTATAAGGTTGCTACAACATGAAATTATGGAGTATTACGGCAATTTCCGCGTTACCAATGATCTGATTGAGCTACGTAATCTGGTCACCGTCGCTGAATTGATTATCCGCTCCGCCTTACTACGCAAGGAAAGTCGGGGCTTGCATTATTCGCTAGATTACCCTGAACTTGATGACAGCAAACCACCTCAGAATACAGTACTTATCCCCACAGAAAAACAGCGAAAAGATTTCGCCGCCTAAAATCCAATATTAGCTTTAATTTAGAATAATTATTACTATATAAACAGTAAGTTATATAATACAATTAATGTCTATTATAGTTTTATGCGGCATCAAAATTGAACATTAAATCACGTATTTTTATAGCATTCTCTTTGTTATTGGCGCTATTACTGCCAGCAATATCAATCAGTATTGGCTGGATAGAATTCCCAAAGCATGCATGGCTCAATGCCAATCTACATATTCTTCCCTATGTTATTTTCGGCATCGGTCTAGCCCTGTGCTGGTTATTCTATAACAGCCGTGAATTTAACCTTTTCATTATCCTTGCCGTTGCATTTGGTGTCTTAAGCCAACACTTCTGGGTCAAAGGCCTGGCAGGGTTTCAAAAAGAACTTCTCTTTAATCTCCTTTGCATATTGATCCCTCTAAATTTTCTGATATTTAATTATCTGAAAGAGCGCGGCATCCTCAATCAACATGGAATAAGACGTCTGTTCTTTGTTGGGACACAAATAATCGCTGCATTATGGTTGCTAAAAACCAACCAATTTGGCGTTTCAAATTATATCTCGATGGACTTACCCTTAAATCCCTTGATAGGCAAGACAATCATCAAACAACCGGGACAATTGGTGATCTGTCTTTCACTCGTAGTGCTGATTGCACACTGGTTAATACGTCCTAATCAAATGCGTGGGGCCTGGATACTGGCGCTTATCTCTGTGGTTGTTGCATTACATTTTGTTCTTAACATTCAGCTATCTACGGTCTATTTTATGGCTGCCGGTCTCATTTTGCTGACTGCCATCATCGTCAACTCATACAACCTGGCATACAAAGACGAATTAACCCAGATGCCTTCGCGACGCGCACTGAAGCAACAACTTTCATCACTCGGTAAGACCTATACACTTGCTATGGTTGATGTCGATCATTTCAAAAAACTAAATGATAATTACGGACACGACGTCGGCGATGAAGTTCTGAAAATGCTTGCTGCACATCTATTAAGTGTTGAAGGCGGCGGTAAGGCCTATAGATATGGCGGGGAAGAATTCACCATTGTCTTTCCAGGTAAAGATGCCAGTACTGCGAGTGTATATCTGGATGCACTAAGAAATAAAATTGCCTCCAAGCCATTCATTATTCGTGATAAGAAACGCCCTAAAGAAAAGTCCACTAAAAACCCGATGACATCTGATAAAACTCAAAAATTAAATGTCACAGTCAGCATTGGTGTGGCAGAAAATCAGGCTAAATATAATTCAACTCAGGATATAATGAAATCTGCAGACAATGCCTTATACAAGGCGAAGAAAAAAGGTCGTAACCGGGTTGAAACGGAACAATGAATATTTGAAACAATGAAAGCAGATGAATCAATCAATGTATTTGGTGAGCCACTTCTTCCCTGTGGCGAAAATCCAGTCACAGGTTTTTTTCGAGATAGTAAATGTAATACCTGTGATGAAGATTCTGGGTCGCACACCGTCTGCATAGAAACGACAAAGGAATTCCTGGAATATTCCCGTTTCAGGGGAAATGATCTATCCACACCAATGCCAGATTATGGATTTGAAGGCTTAAAACCGGGGAACACATGGTGCTTGTGTGCTGCCAGGTGGTTGGAAGCTTATGAAGATGACATGGCGCCCAGAGTGCATCTGACAAAGACACATCAACGTGCATTGGAGATTATACCCCTGGAGAAATTGAGAAAATTTGCGGCTGATTTGAATTAGCACTTGTTAGTGATTGCAAATTAAAACCAGGCACCGACCCTTTTTGTTTTATACTACGCATTAGTAAAGTGGACTGGAGCTGTAACAGATGACAGAAGAAGATAAAACGGCGATCACTATGTGGTCTGAGTCTCTCATTGAGGGGCTTTACATAGGCATAGCCAAGTCTGGCAACGATAATGCGCTAAGAGAACTGATAAAAGAATTAAAGGAAAAAGGTTACGAAGAAAAATATTTGATTAATAAAGTGAATACTAATGTAGGCCCTGCCGAGGCCAGGAGACTGCAAACGCTGTTGAAAGGAGGTAGCGTAAAATCTGCTGCGGCCAAGGCCAAAAAAGAAAAGAAAGGCTTATTTTCCAAGATGTTCGGGAAATAAAATTATTTGCTATTAATTAATGTTAGAAATGTAGACTCATCTAATATCTCAACTTCAAGTCGCCTTGCTTTTTCTGCCTTACTGCCCGGATCACTACCTGCAATCACATAATCGGTTTTCTTTGAAACACTGCCGCTGACTTTTGCGCCTAACTCCAGTAAACGTTGTTTGGCTTCATCGCGTTTCATGGTTTCCAGTGTACCCGTAATCACAAAGTTTTTACCCCGTAGTGGTTGATCTGTTTTTATTTCAACATCAGGCCAATGCACTCCAGCCGTTAACAAATCATTAATTATTTCCTGGTTATGATCTTGCAGGAAGAAGGTAACGATATGACTAGCCACGATCGGGCCGATATCAGTAACATCTTCCAATGTCTCCTGGCGTGCTGATTGAATTGCGGACAAATCTCCAAAATGGCTAGCCAGTGATCTGGCAGTGGCATCTCCTACTTCACGTATCCCCAGGGCGTAAATAAATCGGTCTAAGGTGGTTTCCTTACTATCATTTAGTGCTGAAATAATATTCATTGCCGATTTTTCAGCCATACGTTCCAGTTCAGTAAGTTGGTCTAATTTTAATGTATATAGATCAGCGACATTGTTGATTAATTTTTTTTCCACAAGTTGTTCGATCAATTTATCTCCCAGACCATCAATATTCATGGCGCGTCTTGACGCAAAATGAATAATCGCCTGTATCTGTTGTGCAGAACAATATAGTCCACCACTACAACGGACGACTGCTTCGCCATTTTCCCTTTCAACATCTGATCCGCAGATTGGACAGTTTGATGGCATTATGAATTTCTTGGCATTCTTAGGTCGTCTTTCCATGACCGCTTTTAATACTTCTGGAATGACATCACCCGCACGTCGTACAATCACGGTGTCCCCTACCCTGACATCCTTGCGCTTGATTTCATCTTCATTGTGTAAGGTTGCATTAGTTACCGTGACCCCTCCCACAAAAACAGGCTCCAATCTGGCAACAGGCGTCAACGCGCCCGTGCGACCCACCTGGACTTCAATATCCAGAACCTTGGTCAGTTCCTCTTCAGGTGGAAATTTATAAGCAATCGCCCAGCGTGGTGCACGTGACACGAAGCCCATGATTTCCTGTTGCTTGAAATCATTTACCTTAAACACAACACCATCTATATCATGGTCCATGCTACTTCGACGATTACCTATAGTGCGATAATATAATAGACATGCTTTGAGACCGACTAGTACTATAGTTTCTGGAGACACTGGCATGCCTAAGGTTTTCAATCTGGAAAGCATCTCTGAATGGCTTGTAACATTGGGATGGTGTTTATCTTCTTTTACCTGTCCAACACTGTAGGCAAAAAAACTTAATTGCCTGTCTGCGGTAACTTTTGAGTCCAGTTGCCTCATACTGCCTGCTGCGGCATTTCGTGGATTTACAAATAGTTTTTCTTCTTTTGCTTTTTGTCTTTCGTTGAGTTTCTGAAAAGCCTGATGCGTTATATATATTTCACCACGCACCTCAATTCGTTTAGGAATTGTCTCGCCCCTTAAACGTAAAGGAATTCCCCGAATGGTACGGGCGTTCTGTGTGACATCCTCTCCTGTCGCACCGTCTCCTCGTGTTGCCGCCCGGGTTAATAGCCCGGCCTCATACAGGAGACTAACTGCTAGACCATCGAATTTGGTCTCACCAACATATTCTATTCGCTCCTGCTTCAGTATTTCCCGAACACGACTATCAAATGCAGTCATTTCTTCTTCATCGAAGACGTTGTTCAATGACAACATGGGTACTTCATGTTTTATTTCAGAAAAACTATCGAGTGGTTTAGCGCCGACACGCTGCGTTGGTGAGTCTTTTGTGATTAATTTAGGATATTCATTTTCAATCGTCATCAATTCTTGCATCAGGCGATCATATTCTGCATCGGGGATGACGGGCTCATCTTCTACATAATAGTGATAATTGTTTTGATTAATTAATTCGCGCAATTCATCTACGCGACTAATTTTTTTATGAGAACTCATGTTAAAAACATTTCATTCAGGAAAACTCGACGACTACATCGCGCATTGCCTGTAATGTCTTTGCATCAATCGGTTCATGCATCGAACTCCAGATTTCACCTTGAAGCAGGTCCGCCAGCCTCATTGCTGTTTCCTGCATCAAATCAAATGCCAGGATGTTATCCATTGGGGCGGGTAGTTGCATGAAAAGCGTTAATCCCCTGGTTTGAAAAGTTTCCATCTTGTCTAGCTCAAAATATCCAGGTTCATACATATTTGCCAGACTGAATACACTTTTTTCAGATTCCATTCCTTCCACTCCATGATGGTGAAATATATTCATATCTCCGAATTTCAAACCCACGGCATCAGTTGCTCCCAAGATATTGTCACCGAAAAAAGTTTTTCCTGGAGAAGCCTTGATTAGAAATGTAATAATTCGGGACTCATTATCTTGTAGTCTCGATTCACCTTCCACTAATTCTTGTGATTGTTTTTTCTGTGCACTTAACCCATCTGATATTGATAGATTGAGATCTGCCTCATAAACCGTTGCCGTTTTTGTCGACAAGGAGAAATCTGATGTGTTGATATCAGGTAGGTCAGGATTGGTCAGGAATGCATCTATCTCTGCCAGAGCTTCTGCACTTACTTCGTCATCCTCATCATACGTCGGCATAACTTGTACATCTTCAACAGAACCTCGTTTAAAGCTTGTAATTTTTCTTGTTCGGGCACGATCTTGTGATTTTTGTTTGAAAGTTCCCCAAAGATAAATAACCACAATGATCGATAATCCGATACCTAGCAGTATTAAACGTAATTCATTCATGTTTCTTTAATTGGTAACGAAAAGATGTTTTGGGTAACTGTTACTTGAGGGGACGCTGCGCGCATCATTCATCAGGCTATCTGTGCCATCTCGACAGCTTCATCAACATCAACAGAGACCATGCGTGAAACACCAGGTTCGTGCATAGTGACACCAAGTAATTGATTGGCGATTTCCATTGTTATTTTATTGTGCGTAATAAATATAAATTGAACATCTGATGACATTTTTATCACCATATCACTATAGCGTGCAACATTTGCGTCATCTAAAGGTGCATCAACCTCATCAAGAATACAGAAAGGTGCTGGATTAAGTTGAAAGATTGAAAATACCAGGGCTACTGCAGTAAGTGCTTTCTCTCCACCCGATAACAGGTGAATCGTACTATTACGCTTCCCTGGGGGTCTGGCCATAATAGTGACGCCTGTCTGCAGCAGATCATCGCCAATTAATTCAAGATATGCATGCCCACCACCGAATAATTGCGGGAATCTCTCCTTAAGATTGGTATTTAGTTTATCAAATGTTTCCTTAAATCTGGTTCTTGTTTCCTTGTCAATCTTGCGAATTGCATTTTCCAGTGTATTTAAGGCCTTCGTCAGATCTTCATCCTGACTATCAAGATAAGTCTTACGCTCCGACAACTGGGAAAATTCGTCAATCGCAGCAAGATTAATTGGCCCAAGCCTTTGTATTTTCCTGGCAAGTCCTTCCAGACGCTCTTTCCAGGCATCAACATTGGCATCTTCTGCAAGCTGCTCAAGTATCGACGCGACTTCATGACCGTTTGATTCGAGTTGTTCTTCAACAGTCTGCAAGCGGACATGGCTTTCCTGAGTCGCTAAGCGTGCCTTTTCCAGAAGCCCTCGTAATTCCTGCTGTTTTTGTTCCTTAACACTTCGAAGCTGTTCACTCTCTCTCAGACTTGCCTCAATTGTCTGAACTTGTGTTCTGGCATCCGCCAGGCATTTTTCCGCTGACACCTTATCTTTAAGTTTTAGCTCGAGTTCATCCTGATTGCCCTGTACAGGTTCTTCATGCTCACCCAAGGAACGCTTAAGATCTTCACAGCGCTTTTGAAAATGTTCAAGTTGCATCTGGTTACGCTTCATTCCCTGTTCAAGCGATGCACGTTGTGAACTGATTGATTCAAGCTGGAGCGCTATGCCATGACTCTCTTCATGTGTCGACTGCCAACGTTGACGTGCACCCTCTAGCGAGGATATGTGCTGTTTTTTCAGATTGATTAAGGTTTCACGCTGACCTTCCATATCCTTACGATTACCAGAGACACTTTGCAGATTATTATTATTAGTCTCTATTTCGAATTCGTCGTCTTTAATCTGTTCGTCCAGAGAAACGAGTTCTTCATTTATGTTGGTTGTTCTTGCTTTAATCTGTTCCTGTTGTGCCCGACTGGCGGCTATTAATGCGCAAAAACCGGATAGGTCTTCCTGATTTTGACGCAGACTCGATTGCAAATCATTTAATGCCTGTTCTATCTGCTCATATGAGACTCGACCGCTTTCAATCTTTGCTTCAAGTTCCTGCAGCTGCTGCTCTGCTGTTGTATGCCGAGATTTGAGTTCTTGAATTTCCTGCTCTCTGGTTAAAGTCCTGTTTTGTTCATCCATGCCTCTGCAGACCCTGGACCAACCACGACCAAGCCATATTCCATCACTGGTAATAACAGATTCATTGCCTTTTAATTGCATTCTTATTTCTTTTGCAGCAACAAGGCTCTCCGCAATGTAGATACCATCAAGCAGCCCAGCCAGTGAAAAAGAAGCCTTGATTTTATCTGCCAGACGAACGAATTCAGACTTCGCTGGTGATGCCTGGTCTGTTTTGGAGATAATACCCAGATTGCCTTCACTTAATGCAGCTAGTTCTGTTGTGTATTGATCATGGTCATCAACAATGATGTCCTGCAAATCATCTTCCAGAACAATTTCAACAGCGCGTACCCAGTCTGTTTCAACTTCTATTTGTTGCGCTAATCTTGGTTTATCAGTTAGTCCGGTAGATTCAAGCCAATTACTGATTTTTTCCTGATCCTTACCAAAAGAAGATTGTTGTAATGCTTCGAGTGAAGACAGACGGCCTTCCAGCTTTTGCTGTGCACGGCGCTGTTCATTAGCTTTTTCATTAAGTGCCTGAGCTTCATTGCGCAAAGATAATAAGGTTTCTCGCTTTGCCTCCAGTTGACGCGTAAAGTCGCTTTGTTTTTCTTCTGCTGCTTTTACTGCAACTGTTTGTTCTTCGATTATCTTAAGACTTGCGTCATCGTCAATAGCATCCCGCTCCTGCTCTAAAGCCTTTCGACGTTGTAATGATTCTTCAATACCTTGCTGCAGATGCTCTAGTCGCGTCTCCCCGATCTGTTCCTGACGTGAGTAATCCGCAGATGCCTCATTAAAAGTATCCCACTCGGCCTGCCAACCCTGCATGGCCTGTTCCGCTTCATTCAGGAATTCATAGGCCTTATCACTTTCATTCCTGGAACCTTGCAGCTTTGGTTCCAGTGAACCAGCAGTTGCCATAAGTGTTTCCAGCTTCTCTTTATCTTGTTGTATATGTTGATTGGCACCGGCTTCTTCTTGCTGGGCCTGCTCGATATCCTGCTCAATAGATGCGATTCTCTCTTTGGTATGCTGAATCTTCTGCTCGAGCTGAGAAATCTCACCACCGACACCATAAAAATTAGACTGCGCAGTATTAAAACCCTCATTCGCTGATACCAGCTCATCACGAGACTTCTCTAACTTACTCTCAAGCTGTCGCAATTCTGCGAGTCCTGCTTCAACGAGGTTCTCCTGAGTAATCACCAGCGCTTCTTCATCTTTCATGTCAGCTTTCAGATGTTTCCAGTTAAGTGCCAGTAATTCTGCCTGAAGCTGACGTTCCTCCTTCTTTAAACTCTGATATCTTTCAGCAGCTTTTGCCTGACGTTGCAGATGATTGAGTTGTTTTGCCAACTCATCACGAATATCCGTGAGCCGGCAAATATTTTCCTTGGTGTGTTTTATTCTATTTTCAGTTTCCCGACGTCTTTCCCTATACTTTGATATCCCAGCCGCTTCTTCAATGAAGGTACGTAATTCATCAGGTTTCGCTTCGATTAAACGGGAGATCGTCCCCTGTTCAATGATTGCATAACTTCTGGGGCCTAAACCGGTCCCAAGAAAGATTTCCTGAATATCTCGACGACGACACCGTGTACCATTTAAGTAATATGTTGAGACTGCATCACGATTAATCTGACGTTTAATAGAGATTTCACTGTAGCTGGCGTATTGCCCACCTGCCCGGCCTTCTGAGTTATCAAAAAGCAGTTCCACAGCAGCCTGACCGACAGGATTTCTTGTTGTTGACCCATTGAAAATTACATCGGTAAGAGAATCGCCACGCAGATGCTTTGCAGAACTTTCACCCATGACCCACATGACGGCGTCTATGATATTGGACTTGCCACAACCGTTAGGCCCGACCACACCAACCAGATTACCCGGTATGGTCAACGTGGTAGGATCGACGAAAGATTTGAATCCAGCGAGTTTGATTTTGCGTAGCCGCATGGGTCGTTACAATACAAAGATTAAGCAACACAAACAAGCAAAACATAAAACTATTACTAACTTTAAGTTATATATATAACTATATGTTATTTATAGTATTTTATGTAACATTTAAAGCGCTCTATTAACTTCAGCCAGTAACTTTTTTTAAAATTATGCTATGGTTCCCGCGCAATTTTTTACAACGATGATGCAATGTCTACCGAACCTTCAGAACAATTAGAAACTTTCCCCAATCCAGCACCGGAAAGGGATTACACAATACATATTTCTACCCAGGAATTTACCTGTTTGTGTCCAAAAACCGGACAACCGGATTTCGCCACATTGGAATTTGATTATATAGCTGACGAGCTATGCGTCGAACTTAAGGCCTTAAAGCTCTACATCTGGTCATACAGAGATAAAGGTGCCTTTCATGAGGCAGTGACCAACAAAATATTGGAAGATATCGTTGCAGTTATCTCTCCCAGGTTTATGCGTCTCACAGCAAAATTTAACGTCCGTGGCGGCCTTTACACAACAGTTGTTGCAGAACATAAAATGGATGGATGGCATCCGGCAGAAGTGATTACCTTGCCCTAATGAATGATTTTGTCACAGGTTTTAAATACGTCTTCTCCGGGTTTAAACTAATCATTCAGCCGGGAATTAGAATTTACGTACTCATTCCTTTTTTAATCAACGCACTCTTGTTTGCTTCTGTGATTGCTTATGTCTCGGACATCCTCTCGGACTTCATTAATAGATGGAGTACGGGCTGGTGGGAGTGGATAAGATGGATACTCTGGCCACTCTTTGTCATTGTCTCACTTGCCGTTGTCTTTTTTTGCTTTTCTATTGTGGCAAATCTGATGGCGGCACCATTCAATGGATTTCTGGCGGAAGCAATAGAAAACAAGCTATCAAATACAGAATTGTCGGATACTGGTGGCTTAAAAGCCATCCCCGCGGAAATAATCAAGGCCATTAAATCTGAATCCAGGAAATTTCTCTATTTTCTCATCAGGGCAATCCCTCTTCTCCTGTTATTTTTTGTCCCTGTGGTCGGTCAAACTGCAGCCCCTTTCCTCTGGCTACTTTTTGGTTCATGGATGCTGGCACTGGAATATATGGATTACCCAATGGGAAACCATGGCATCGCATTTCCAGAACAACGTGGAATAATGATAATGAAAAAGAAACGAACCTTTGGTTTTGGCCTTGGTGTTATGCTTTTAACATTCATACCGGTGATTAATTTCATCGCCATGCCCGTCGCAGTCGCTGGCGCAAGTAAAATGTGGGTGGATAAATTAAAACCCGCCCATATCTCAAGTTCTTGATATAATGATATTCAGGCAGTTTAGAGCAAATCCAGTTTGCCTCAGGGCGGTCTTTCTGGTATTTATGCACGCTTATTTTTTTAAGTGGTCGGAGTAAACAGATTATGTCTGCCAGGAAAAAGACAAAAAAAGTTGCTAAGAAAAAAGTAACAGCTAAAAAGAAAGTAGCCAAAAAGGCAACCAGGAAGCCAGCTACGTCCAGGAAAAAGGCAGCTAAAAAATCACTAACAAAGAAGAAAGTTGCTAAAAAGAAAGCATCCAGGAAAAAGGCAGCTAAGAAGAAAGTTGCTAAAAAGAAAGTAGCCAGGAAAAAGGCAGCAAAAAAGAAA
>JAKZTI010000045.1:0-3258 GCA_047517145.1 Gammaproteobacteria bacterium | reverse complement strand
GTCTTAAGCCAACGCCTACAGAAGCGACTGTCGCTGTGTATCAATATTTAGGAATAAAATATCTTGATTTTTACCGCCTCTTAACAATTTCAGATAATAAAATATAGAAACAATAGATAGCATAAATTTCCATGTGGGCTTGACGTATAATTCGATATCATTTGTGGAATATCAGCAGCACCATATAATTGACACATATTATGAGTGTCATCATCGAACAGCTTCCCACATTAGGCGTCGGCGCAAGCCTGAGTCTTTCATCCAGGCCCGATCCAGTGGCGCTGGTGAATAGTGCAGGTGGGCCAAGTTTTGTTGAATATGCTGGTCTGGTTGATGTTGATGCGGTCATTGATGAGGTTGAACGTATACGGGCGACCGGCACACCCGTCCTGTTTCATCCCTCGTATATTAATTTTTGTGGTTCTTTCGCCAACTCATCAGTTTGGCTTGAGGAAACAGCGCGACACATTAAGACAGTTCATTCCCCCTGGTTTGCCCAGGATTGTGCCTATTGTTTCTGGCAGGAGGGGGCAGGATATTCCTCACAGCTAGGCTATTTTATTCCGCCTATCTTTAATCAAGCTTCACTGGATATAGCTATTCAACGTGTTAAAGAAGTCCAGGCAGTAATGCCCGTACCGGTTGCCATTGAACCACCACCTGTCACGTTCGTTGCCGGAACAATCCCCGTGTTTAAATTTTTTGGCGATCTGTCTAGAGCAACTGATTGTGCCATCTTGTTGGATATGGGCCATTTGGTCTCCTACGAAATGGCCAGTGGCAGGAAGGTACGCGATGCCCTGGATGAACTACCCGGTGAACGAGTGGTTGAAGTTCATGTGGCCGGAGGACGTCTGAAAAAAGGTGATCAAGGACCTGTTTATGTCGATGCCCATGAATGTACGATTCTTGAAGAAACCTGGCAGATGCTCGATGCGATGTTACCTGAATTACCCAATGTAAAGGCTGTGTGTTACGAGTGCGAAGGTGTTAATGAGAATACCGTTTTAACAACACTTAAAAAAATACGACAAATAGTGAAGAATAATAGTGTCAGTCAATCACTACTTAGCAGTCTGGAAAATGCCGCATGAGTTTTCAGGAACAGGAACGTGCGCTATTTGATCTATTGTTTGATCAATCATTACGTGAGAACTTCTGCAAAGATTCTACAACTGCTTTTTCAGACTATGAGTTGGATGATGACGAATTAAATGACTTCAGGGAAATAAGACCAGATGCTCTCGAACTTGATGCATTGATGCGAAGCTATTTAATACTGACACATATTTGTCGTCAATTTCCAGTGACCTTCAGTCTGGTTTCATCACTTCAGAACGGTATCACCCTTTTGCAGGGATTAATCAATCTGCAAACCATGCGTTGTCATCCGACAAAGCGTGCCACCGTGTTCGCATCGCAACTTCGAGAACAATTGCCTGCTTGTGAAATTGATTCCGATAAAGAGCTAGCCATGATAACTGCGATACTTGAAGCAGAACTGGGCATGGCCTGGACCAGTGCAACATTGAAGCAAAAGGTACTGGAAGGTGAGTTGCCTTCAGAAAACATAAACCAGATTGATGAAGATTGGTTAAATAAACCGATTAAACTGGCTGCTTATGTCAGCGCAGCGATTATTCCGCAATCCTATGTGAAATTAAAAGAAACATTATGTCCCTGTGAAGATACGGCTCTTTGGGCACATCTGAGCAAGACACAAATATCCGCGTCATTACGCAAAAAAACTCTGGCAAATGAAGAACCAAAGTTATTCATTACCAGGGCACATGTCAGTACTCTATCCCGCTGTGGTCCGACGGTAGATCATCAAACTGCGGAATTGACTGAAGGCTTCGCGCCTTTATTTCAGCACGTCAACGGTACAAATACCATCAGCCAAATATTAGCTGAATTAAAACAAGCCGGAGCACCTGAAGAGATACTGCAGGGTGTTGAGGCAGGCTTTCAACAATTATTAACTTCAGGGATGCTGGAGCTTGCATAACACTATGAATTATTTTGATTTGAACTGCCGCCTATGTCCACGACTGGCAACCTTTCTTGATGAAGTAAAAGAAAAATACCCTGATTACCATGCCAGACCAGTAGCACCATTCGGTGTGGATGATCCGAAATTACTTGTTGTCGGCCTTGCTCCCGGGATGCACGGAGCAAATGCAACGGGCAGACCCTTTACTGGCGATCATGCAGGCATTCTGTTGTATAAGGCGCTGTATCAATACGGTTTTTCAAATCAAGAATCAGCTGTACGTGCAGATGATGGCCTGCAATTAATCAATTGCAGGATCAGTAATGCCGTAAAGTGCCTGCCTCCAGCGAATAAACCCACCGGGGAAGAGATCAACGTTTGTAATCAGTTTCTAAGCGCAGAGTTAGAAACACTTTCCCCGAGGGTAGTGATCCTGGCATTAGGTCTTGTTGCGCATAAAGCTGTCATCAAGGCGCTAAATCTAAAACAAAAAGACTATGCTTTTGGCCATGGCAACACTGCGTCACTGGCAAATGGACAATGGTTGATAGATTCCTATCATTGCAGTCGATATAACACGCAAACACGGCGATTAACTGAAAAAATGTTCTTCGATATATTCAATAATATACATGAGCTTATTAACATAACTAACTGAATATATTATATTAATATGCCTAGTGTAGAAGAAAATAAAGACAAACCATCGGGCTCGGCTGCGCCTGGTTCTGATTTATTCGACTCTGCGGCCTTTCTCAAAGGTCTGACCGGTAAACCCGGTGTTTACCGAATGTTAGATGAATCAGGCAAGGTCATCTATGTTGGCAAGGCCAGGAATTTAAAAAAGCGGGTTTCAAGCTACTTCACACGCGCAGACACCTCGCCAAAGACGCGTGCCATGGTTGCTCAGATCAGGGACATCGAAGTCACGGTAACGCACACTGAGAAAGAAGCTTTAATCCTTGAAAACAACCAGATCAAGAGCCTCAAGCCGCGATACAACATCTGGTTCAAGGATGATAAGAGTTATCCCTATATTCATCTCTCCACTGAGCATGATTTCCCCGGGCTCAGTTACCATCGTGGTGCTAAAAGCAAAAAAGGACTCTATTTTGGTCCATACCCCAGTGCAGGTGCAGTCCGTAACACCCTAAATTTAATGAAAAAACTTTTTAAGACCCGGCAGTGTAAAGACAGCTTTTTCGCAAATCGGACGCGCCCCTGTCTGGAATATCAAATTAAGCGCTGTTCGGCCCCCTGTACGG
>JAKZTI010000044.1:0-45714 GCA_047517145.1 Gammaproteobacteria bacterium | reverse complement strand
GGTCATGGCGGAGTCACTATTGCTAGGTGGTTATTCTGGTTCTACTCACGATTCCCAGTATGGTTATATAGGTGGCATTATCCCGATCGGCGGCGGTCTCTTTGGGAAGACGGCTGGCGCGTACGGCTTTGGGCAGACTATGTCGCTTATGATTACGATAAAACTGATGATCCTACAGGTATTAAATCCGAGATAGATGCAGATGGATTCGGTGGCAGCGTAGGGCTGGGTTATCGCTGGAATATGGATTCCAACACTAATGTAACGGCCTACGCAAATGCCGTCTACCGCGATACCGACCTGGACCCAGATGACCCAACCAACGATTCCGCCGACGATGATCTGGGTGCACGCATGCAACTCGAAATCAATCATGACTTTGGTAACCGTTGGAATACGTCCCTGATGGGCAGCTATACGGTGGTATTCGATAGCTACTGGACGCGTCTGCGCCCGGGTTATCGTTTGGACAATAACCTCACCGTCGGCCCCGAACTGGTTCTTCTCGGTGGTGAGAAGTACGACAAACAAAAGTTCGGGGCTTTCGTCAAAGGATTTAATCTCGGTAATTTCAAGCTTGGACTAGCAGCGGGTGCCGAACGTGAGCGCGGAGGTGATATAGGTGCATATGGTGGTGTTTCTCTATCGTTCCGAACCCAATAAGATACATCTTCTCAAAACAACCAGAAAAACGGCCGATTTATTCGGTCGTTTTTCTTTGTGCTGGAAATAAACTTAATGCTGAGACTTGTATACATAAATATTTTTTTTACGTTCTCGATATCACTTGCCAGTCTGACACAGGTTACTGCACTGGAACCGGCTTCCCCTGATCCCATTCCCACCAAGATCGCAACATCTGATATCACTGTACAGTTACAATTAATAAACAAATTATCACCTGCGATATTCCCATCTGGAAAAGTTCGCCTGAATTACCTGACACATGCAAATGACGATTCTGATCGATTATTCGTCGTTAATATGTACGGTAAAATTCATCTCATCAAAAACGGCTTGCTGCAATCTGACGCGTTTGCAGATATAGGTAAATTGACATGGCCTGATTTTTACGAAGATAGTGGTGAAACAGGTGTTATATCAATTGCTTTTCATCCCGACTTTGCCCGGGAAAACACATCTGGTTATGGCAAGATGTATGCAGTCAGTTCCGGCATTGCAGAAAGAGCATTCAATAATCCTGAAGTGCCTGGTTTCACCACCGGAGAACCTGAAATTGCTCTCTATAACGTGCTTCAGGAATGGACAGTCGATCCTGACAATAAAGATCGTATCGATCCCTTATCAATGCGTGAACTAATGCGCTTTGTGCAGCCCAGCAAAATCCATAATGTTGGCCTGATCGCCTTCAACCCAACGTCGGAACCGGATGGCCCTGATTATGGCAAACTGTATATCCCCGTTGGTGATGGTGGCCATCCTCTTCCTTTAATGTCTAATATGCGTCAGGCCGAACCTTATAAACAGGCACAAAAGCCTGATTCCGTTTTTGGAAAAATATTACGAATAGATCCTATTCAGCGTGATGAAAAACCTTACACCATTCCTGATGACAATCCATTTGCTGACGATCCAGCATATCTACCTGAAATATGGGCACTGGGGTTTCGCGACCCACAACGTATTAGTTGGTACACAAAGACGGGGAAGATGTTTATTACCGATATTGGAGAAAGCAATATAGAAGAAGTCAATATTGGAATTGCTGGTGGTAATTATGGCTGGAGTATCCGTGAAGGAAGCTTTCTCATCGACTCCCACGAAAAGTGGAAAATATATCAACTTCAGGAAAGTGATCGATCCAATAGTTTAATCAATCCGATCGCCATGTTTGACCATGATGAAGGCAATGCCATCACCGGTGGCTACGTCTATCGTGGCAGTGACATTCCTTCATTATATGGGCAATATTTGTTCGCTGATATTCCCAGTGGACGTATCTTTCACATTAATGCTGAAACTGCAGTATTGGGGCAGCAGTCCACGATAAAAGAGTTGAAAACATATCGTTTTGGTGTTGAAACAAAAATTATTGACAGAGGTGCTCATCGTGTAGATCCCAGATTTGGTAGCGATGCTCAGGGGAATATTTTTATTATGCTGAAGCATAATGGAGAAATTTACAGAATTGAAAAACTGACGACCTTACGTAGCAGTAATTATTACTGGTATCTTTTTAAAGATAAACTGGGGACCGGATCAAACATTCATTTTGATGTAGACAGCTTCGAAAACGATGGAACTATTTCTATACATCTTATAAAAGGTAAAAATCATCAGAATAATTCGAAAACAGCCTACACCTTTGTTGGCGTAGATATCGTGCCTGTGCAGAATGCCGATTTACCTTGCCAAGACTGTCAATTGGGAGTAGAAATCGAATATAGTCTGGATGGCAACATGGAATTGATGTTGAAACAGGACGGAATCAAGTCAGGTCATGAATACCGTACGCAGCTTCCATCGACAACAAGGTTTAAGAAATCGTTTTTCCCTTTATCCAGTTTTAAACAACCATCATGGACCAGACAAAATCAACCATTGCTTGGACATGAAATTACAGGTATGAAATTACAATTGGTCGCTGATGGACCTGCTACATCACATATTGACGTACGATCCATAAAGTTAGTGACAAATCTATGATTGAATTCTAAGGATCATCAATAGATATCCTGATGCCTGATATATCTTTATACTTTGTCCTCTCTTAACTCTGTTTGCATCTCGGTCAAATATTTAAATAATAATCTGGCTGATTTCGGTGGCTTATTCCTCTCCTGTTCTTTCTTTGCATTTCGAATCAATTGCCTGATATGTTGACGGTCGAAATTGACGAATTTGTTGGCAAGTTCATTCAGCAAATCTTGATTACCAAGTAGTAATTGTTCTCGCCATTGCTCAAGTTCATGAAATGCTTTGACCTCGTTTTTATGTGGTTGCTGTAATTTATGTAACTTCATGCGAATCGATGCCGCATCTTCCTTCGGCATCAAACTTCCAATGTATTGGAGTTGCCGGCGTACTGCCCCGTGCTTTAGAGATCTTGCAGCAATGACGGCATCTCTGAGTTTATCTGAGACAGGAATATCGACTAATTGTTTAGGTGACAATTCAACGAGTTGTTTGCCTAATGCCTGTAATTTATGCATCTCGCGTTTTATTTGCGATTTGCTCTTTGTCAGGTCTTCTCCAAACGCCTCAATATTTTCATTTCCTACAGCTTTCACGGTAATGTTCTCTTTGCAATCATTTGTATCTTATTCATTATTTTTAAATGGTAATAACTCAGCTGCGTTGCTTCGATATTTCTCCATGAGACTGGCTTCTCTCTTTGTAAAACCTTTAATAGCAGCAGCAAATTCAGGATCACAAATCCAATGTGCAGAATATGTTGTCACAGGTTCAAATCCTCTTGCTATCTTGTGTTCTCCCTGGGCACCAGAATCAAATCGTTGCAGATTATTATTGATACAGTACTCAAGCCCCTGATAATAACAGGCTTCGAAGTGCAGGCTGTGAAATTCCTCATAACACCCCCAATAACGACCATAAAAACTGTCACCGCCCAGCAGGCTGAATGCAGCACCGACATAAGTACTATTTTTCACGGCCAATATTAACAACAACTGTTCAGGCATTGTCTCGGAAATCTCCTTGAAGAACTCCAGATTCAGATAAGGTGGGTTGCCGTGCTTTAAATACGTTAATTGGTAAAACTGAAAAAACACATCTAACTGCTGTTCAGTAATGTCGCCGCCCTGAATCTGTTGCAACTCGATGCCCTGATCATTAATAAAACGCCTCTCACGTAATAGCGTTTTGCGCTTTTTTGAGCTGAACGATTCAAGATAATCCTTAAAATCTCTGTAGCCTTTATTCATCCATCTGAATTGAACGCCTTCCCTGATGCTCAATTCAGCAGATTTAAATAATTCTATTTCTGTAGGTGTCGGATACAAACAATGCCAACTGGAGATATTTTCCGTCTCTGCAGTCTTATTTATATGATTCAGGATTGATTCTAATACAGCTTTTTTCTCCACTCCTGCTTTAACGAAAAGTCTTTCACCTTCGCAGGGTGTAAAGGGAATCGCTGTTAACCATTTTGGATAATATGACAACCCATGCTGCCGATAGGCATGTGCCCATTCAAAATCAAAAACATATTCTCCGTGCGAATGAGTTTTCCTGTACATAGGCATTAACGCTACCAGATCACCATTGTCATACACCAGACAATGTTGAGGCATCCATCCTGTTTCTTCGCTGACACAGGCACTTTCTTCAAGTGCATGAAGAAACTCATGGCGAATAAAGGGATACTCAATACCCGTTATCCTGTTCCAGTCTTCACGGGGAATCTCATCAATACGATTGATTAGGGATATTTTCATCGTTCGCTTAAACTATTTTCTACTAGATAAACAGGGTTTAATCTGGCAAGTTGGTAGCTTAATAGTAGCATCGTTAATTATAAATATTACAGATGAATAAACCTTTTTCACAAGCATGCGAGAATAACAAGGATCCCATCCTGTCTGTCCTGAAACTGATTTTTGACAGCCCCTGCGAAGTACTGGAGATTGGTAGCGGTACAGGACAACATGCTGTTTATTTCGCCGAACAGTTACCTCATGTGACATGGCAGCCTTCAGATCTAGCCATTTATTTACCAGGCATTAATTCTTGGATTGATGAAGCAAGACTCGAAAATATAAAATCACCCATGACCCTGGATATCAATCACAAACCCTGGCCTGTCTCAAATATTGAAGCTGTTTTTACTGCAAATACTTTACATATCATGAGTTGGGAGAGTGTTCAGATATTTATTCGGTCAGTAAGTGAAGTTATGCAAGCTGGTGCAAAGTTTTGTTGCTATGGTCCATTCAATGTTGGGGGGGACTTATACCAGTGAGAGTAATGCCCTTTTTGATATCTGGCTGAAAAAGCAAAATCCTCTAAGCGCTATTCGTGATCTGGAAGCTGTGACATCACTCGCTAGCGATGCCGGGATTAAGCTATTGGAAAATATTGAGATGCCAGCAAATAATAAATTATTAGTCCTGGAAAAAATCTGATCCCCTAATAATTCAATTCAGGGACTGTTGCAGTAACTCTGCCTCTTCCGATTCAGAATACTGGTTACGAAGTAATAATGCGTAACTTGAGACAGCATTTTGATCTCCTAGCTCTCTTTCGATCTGTATCCCTAGCCACAAACTTTTTGCGGAATGATTATTCGATTCAAGATAGCGATCCAGATACCCTTTAGCAGGCATATAGTTTCCCTGCTCATAAGAAATTTCTGCCATTTGAATCAATGCAGGCCACACCCTTGCATTCCTTCTTAAGGCTTCATTAAAATATTTTTCTGCCAGTTCAGTCTGCCCATTATTAAGTGCGCAAGTACCAGCATTGTTGTAAGCAAGCTCAGGCGTTGCGTACAAAGGATTGCTCGCTGCCTTCAGAAAGACTTTGTCCGCTTCATCATAACGCTGCGCCTTACAGAGTAATAATCCGTAATTATTCAGGGCAGAAGAATCATCAGGATTGAGTTCAATGGCTATTTTGAAATTATGTTCCGCAATATCATACTTACCCATGCTCTGGTGCAATACACCAAGGGCATTGTAAATGGGTGGATAGTCCGGTTTAACTTGCCTGGCACGGTTCAGTTTCTCTAGTGCTTCTCTGAAATGCCCCTCTTGCATATAAGCAATTCCCAGGTTCATATTGGCAATTGCTATTTCAGTATCACTAGCACGCGGACCGGACTCGGAATAATTATTCACCTTCGCATCATTTTCGTAGGCAGTACGCGTTATTGCAGATCCGACAGCACCGATGATTGCTGCAGGCCCGCAGGCAGTCAAAAATAATGACATCAACAGTAAAACGATTAAGCTCGAATAGCGCATGATCTAAGCTTACATCAAAAATAGATAAAGTTAAGGTCCTAACTCATTATTTAATAAGATAAATCATCTTTTTATAGGGATGAAAGTAACACTCAAAGCAATGAAAAAGTAAGAAATGAATCAAAATTTCTATTTTCTATCCTAAGGAGAAAATGTCGTTAACAGGATGCGTAGCTCCTTTAATTTGGCCTTAACACGCCCTGCATTTTCATAACCAATCCGCACAAGAATCTTATGTCCCGCAGAGAGTGATTCTAATTCCGGGTTTGCAAACAGCCAAAATACCTTTGGCCGAATCAGTTTTATCGACCCTTTAACTTCAGGTGCTTTAAGCAGGTGATCGATTACCTGAATAAAACGATCGTTGAAATATCGACCTGGATAACCAAGTTCTTCATAGGCTTCCTGAAACAAGGGATAAAATCTGATGTACTGAATAACCAGTTTCCTGGTATCTATATAGTCCGCTAAATTCACAAATATTTTGTAACGCTGAAAGTTTTTATTATCCAGTAACGCAGTATCCACATCCTGTTTTATCACCACAAATGTATCAGGTACCCTTTGGGTAAAAATATAACGCCTCGGCAATTTCTGATTAGTCATATTATCAATCGTGACAACGAAATGGCGTATAAAAGATTTAAATGAAAATAATCCTGCTATATCAGTTAGTTGCCTGATTGCGGCTGCAATATCATTGTCACTTTCATCTAATAGAGGCAAAGGCTTAGATACCTGCAATTCATTGTCATCAGTGACGATTGGAGTTTCTACTGATGTCACCCCGGATTTAGAACCTTCACTTTCCTGCGGCTCTACAAGAGCAGTGGGTGTCTCCGGCACAGGATATTTGATAGTAGATTCCCCATCGTTTTTTGGAAGATCCAGGAAACTATCAGTGCCAGTATCTGCTGCAGTTTCTACAATAGATTCAGTTTCTGCTGTTTGTTGCCAGGGATAATAAGTCGCAGCGATGGCTAATGCGAAAATAATAACTACGATTAGAATTGATTTTTTCATGTCTGCTTTTTACCTAATTTTTCGCCAATAAAAATGTGACACAGTTAACACTCTTCAGTTCAGCACAGCATTCCTGCACCTTTCATCCGGGTAATTCTACCGCTTGTCCATAATTAGTTCACTTATTAAAAAATAATGTTAAACCTATCACTATAGAAGAAAGCGAAGACAAAGATGAATAATCAAAATGCTAACAACCAGATTGCAGAAGCCCAGTTAATTGTAGAGCAGCTGCATAATATGTTGCACAGAGATGCCCTGCACAGACTGGAGCTTTTCCAAAAATACGCTTATGACCCTAATGAGGCCAGATGGTCTCCTGATCTGCACCAACAATGTGAACTGGTCGAGGCGTTAAGACGAAAACTTAGCAATATCATTTAATACCGCATCGGTAGAAAATACTCAGATCATTCAGAAGGCACATTAAGTATACCGAGCTTTCTGGTAAAAACAGTATGAGGCACACCAAATGCCTGCTTCAATTTAATATCAAGATCCCATTTATTATCGAAAGCACTCACATGCCAGGCATTTTTAATACCAATATGATTAATATGATACCAGGCCGACACTAATGGGAAAGACGATAAAGGCCAATCTGAACCATAAATCATTCTTTCAGTAAGTCCTGGATGTTTGAGGGCCTTTGCCAGATAACCAAGTTTATTCAATTGTGTAAGGCTGGAAATATCGGCATATAAATTCGGATATTTATCAAACATAGGCAATATTCGCTCAAAGTTATCCTGACCATCAGAATCCCCTGTTGTTGCTATATGGGCAGCGATTACTGTCACTCCGCATCTCAGAGGTAACTCTAGCAATCGCGGATCTGCATAGTGATCTTTGGCGTTAGAAAAAGATTTCTCCATCCCCGTATGCGTAAGTAATGGAATATTTAATTCAGCCAGGCGTTTGTAAAAAGGGATAAATTTTTCATCAGAAGGATCGATATACATAATATTCGGGATCCATTTAATCAGGACAGCTCCCTGTCTATGTACCTCGTCCAGTAGTGCCAGGCTATTATCTCTATTTGGATTAATACTTGCCCCAAATAATAAGTCAGGATATCTGGCTGTCTGGCTGGCAACGAATTCATTAGATACGTAAATCTGGGTTTTCTTGCGATCGAGTTTTTTTGTTTCCTCATCAATCACACCATCCATCGCCAATACAACAGCCTGATCGACATATTTTGATTGCACTATTTTGTCATTAAGTTTTTTAACCAGAATTTGATCGCCATATTCTTTAAGTTCTTCTTCTGTCTCATCCATCCAGCTTAGAAAAAAACCAAAACGAAAATTATTCCGCATCTCTTCATTAATGAAATTACCCGAACCCCCGAAACCCAGACCGGCCACGTGCACATGCCAGTCAATAATATGAGCCTCTTGCAATGGGTCAGGATCCAGTACGGGCTGATAACAGCCCATCAACAATAAAAGAGTAAATGTACTGAATATCTTCATTTACATAACTCCATTCTTTGCTATTCCATCATCAATTTGCCAATACAGATACTATTCTGTACAGGGATAATTTTTTTTGAGAATCGTTCCTGCCGCAACATCAGCAGTTTTGTCGAGTAATTCAGGTGACGCTGCCAGCCCCTCTGTGACTTCTCTCGCCAGTACAGCAATATCTGGTGAGAGAGGTAAACATACACGTGGTATCTCACTATCCGCATTATGAAAACAATCGCAAGGCGTTACATACCAGGTGCACATCATTCCTTCAGCATCAGAAAACCCTTTGTCCAAAGCATGATTGCAAGCCGCCAGTAGATCCTTGCCATTCGGTGTTGCGAACACAGATATGCTCGTATACAACAGTATTAAACCGAAAAGCAAACTGCTTGTGGTTGAAGTTTTAATATTGTCCTTCTATCTATTTTTACCAGACTAATGGCCAGGCTAATCGTTAGTCAACATAGCACTCTTTACCTTATGCTTCGTCTTCATAAAATCTTTATGGGAAACATAAATCAAATCGGCGATCTTTCGCACCATATGTTCTTCCATTGAATCCAGATGTGAATCAGCATAAGCCACAGACCATAACAACTCTACGACCTTGATTTTCTGTGCCTGTGTAAATTCTCTGGCAATCAAACTGGTAAACTGATAATAATCAACTGCCTCTTTAACTTCTTCTTCGGCCAATGCAAATAAGGCATGGCATTCCTCATCAGTGAGTCCAAATTTCTCTGTTAAAGCCTTTTTTGCCGCATCGATTTCCTTATCATGTATCTGATCATCCTGATACATCATTTCGATCAATAAGGCCGCTGTCGCTAGTTTCAGTTCATGCTCAAGATCTCTATTTCCATCTGGTGATATATTTTTTTCAAAATAATTTTTAATCGCGCTTAACATATCAATTCCCGTTAATAAGACTAACCATGATCCTGATCAAGATCGTCTGAAATTGTGTTTGTAATATCCATATATTGATCGAATGTCTCTTTCTCTTTCACGGAATCAGCGGTCGACATGAATCTTTTTATTTCCTCAAGAGCTTCTTCCGTCCGATCTGATTTCCACAACGTATTAAACAAGGCGATTGAAAATTTTCCTTCACCCGGTTCCATCAGGATCAGCCTCTCAAAAACCATTTCGGCTTCTGAATATTTTTCGTCAACAAAATATGAACCTCCCAACATTAACAATGCCGCATGATTATCTGGATCTTCTTTTAACGATTCAAGTAAGCAAAACCGTGCCTCATCATTCTTGCCCGATTCAACGAATAAACGGGCTTGTTCCAGGCTTTTCTCTTTATCTGACAAGTTATGATTCCATGAGTTAATAGTGACGATTAATATTGCTGGAAAAGTAAAACAAGGGCAATAGAAAAACTAAAATAGTTCTGTCGCACAAATTCATCCCATCAGATATGATGGTTTAAAGTTAAATATAACCTGGAGTAAAACATGGCATTGGCAATTACTTTACATCTTCTTTCGGTCGTCGTTTGGGTCGGCGGCATGTTCTTCGCCTATATGGCGTTACGACCAGCTGCCGGCAGCCTGCTTGAACCGCCAGCTAGACAAACCCTTTGGGTCGCTGTATTCAAACGTTTCTTTGTCTGGGTCTGGATATCTATCATTACATTACTGATCTCGGGCTTCTGGATGATATTTGCTGAGCTCGGTGGCATGGCGAATACAGGATTTCACATACATATCATGCTAGGCCTTGGTATTTTCATGATGTTGTTATTTATGCATATCTACTTCGGCCCCTTTCGCCGCTTGCAATATGCAGTTATCGAAAGCAACTGGGAAACTGGTGGGGTTAAGCTCAATCAAATTCGCTTACTCGTAAAAACCAATTTAATACTCGGCTTATTGGTCGTTATCATTGCCAGTGTCGGACGCTATTGGGTCTAGATCCTGAATTAATATCTGAATAGACACCGTGCATAGAATGATAATCAATAAACAATTTAGATAAATAAACTGATACTTAATCGTAATAGTGTGTTAGGGTGCGCGCCTCTGGTGAACCTTAAAGGCTCCCAGAGCGACATCTTTACTTGTTAGTTCGCCTCACCTGCGTTGCTATTTTAAAACAGCAACCCATCACAGAGTCCAACTGCCCCTCTTCATAGAGAGCCAATTATTGCATGCCGCAGGAGCCGGCAAAGCTTATATTTATGCCCTGGATAGATTCCGCAAGAATATGCGTCGTCCATTAAGAGCAAAAACACTTTCGACTGCATGGATGCAGGAGGTAGAGCGAAGCAAGGAGCTAGAGCCGAGCCAACTACACAAGCCATCCGATCTGGTATTGCTCGAAACAGCGAACAAGGGAAGAGGCATAAACATGGATTTATAAAAATAACAATGACATTTGAAACACTCGGGTTATCCGAAGAATTATTACGCGCAGTACGCGACACTGGATATACAAGCCCAACACCAATTCAGGCAAAGGCCATCCCTGCAATATTAGCGGGCAAAGACGTGATGGGCGCAGCACAAACCGGCACTGGTAAAACTGCTGGTTTTACGTTGCCCTTGTTACAACTATTGAGTAATAAACCACCAGTAATAAATAACCGTGTCCGTGCACTGGTATTAACGCCCACACGAGAGCTTGCAGCACAGGTACAGGACAGCGTGTTCACCTATGGCAAACATATAAAACTTCGATCTGCTGTTGTTTTCGGTGGCGTAAAAATTAACCCACAAATGATGAAGCTACGCAGAGGTGTCGATGTATTGGTTGCGACACCGGGACGCCTGCTTGACCTGTATCAGCAGAATGCTATCCGCTTTAATGATATTGAAATCCTGGTACTGGATGAAGCTGATCGTATGCTGGATATGGGCTTTATACACGACATTAAAAAGATCATGGGCCTGCTACCGAAACAACGGCAGAACCTGATGTTCTCCGCCACCTTTTCTAATGAGATACGACAACTTGCCAAAGGCATCATCAACAATCCTGTCGAAATTGACGTTGCCCCTCGAAACTCTACGATTGAAGCCATCAAACAGAAGGTTCATCCGGTAGACAAGGCGCGCAAAGCAGAACTTCTCAGCCATATGATCCGCACAGAAAACTGGCACCAGGTATTAGTCTTCTGCCGCACCAAGCACGGCGCTAATCGACTGGTGAAAAAACTGTTCCGCGATGATATACATGCTGCAGCGATACATGGAAATAAAAGTCAGTCTCAACGTACCAAGGCATTGGCCGATTTCAAACAGGACAAAATTCAGGTATTGGTCGCAACTGATATTGCAGCCAGAGGTATCGATATCGATCAACTTTCACATGTCGTTAATTTCGATTTGCCAAATGTTCCTGAAGATTATGTTCACCGCATTGGCCGCACCGGTCGTGCAGGTGCTAGCGGTCATGCCATCTCTTTGGTCAGTGCCGATGAGGCAATACAACTACGAGATATCGAGCGACTTATCAAAAACAAGATAGAGCGTGAAGAAATTGAAAACTTTGAGCCGGGTCATGTAGTGCCTGAAACCGATTCTATTAAATCGGCACCGCACAAAAGACGTAGGCCGAAGAAACCGAAAAATAAATATGGTCAACGCACAGGTTCTAATGAACAACAAGCACACGGTAAAAATCGCAAACCGAACAGTACTAATAAAAATAACTCAGGCAAAAGAAATAATAAATCCGCTATCCGAGCTCAACGTTCAAGGTCAACTACAACAGTTTGAAATAAACAGGCTTTTTGATTACACGAGTAAAAGAATAACGTGTTAAGAGAGGAGTTAATGAACTGAAATATAACTGACCCCGTTCCGTTAATACTCCAGGGGTCAGCTGTATTAAATATAAATTAGCGGCGTCTGCCCTTCTGGCCTTTACGTGGTTCTTCGAATTTGACCTTCAGGAAATTACCTTCAAACGACTTGCCATCCAGACCAGCAATGGCAGCGCGTGCCTCGTGACCTTCCATTTCCAGAAAGGCGAATCCCTTACAGTCACCTGAAAACAGATCTTTTATAAGATTCATGGAACGTACCGTACCAAACTCTGAAAATAGAGCCTGCAGAGAATCTTCTGTGGTACTGGGCGGCAAACTGCCAACAAATAGTTTCTTCACTTTGAAGCTCCCGTTCTTACGTTACAAAAAGCAAACCCCGCGAACTACGCAGGGCCTACTCAAAACATCAAACTAACAGCCTTTAGGCTGTTACGTTTTGTGCCTGTGGGCCTTTTGGTCCTTCTTCAACGTCGAAATTGACCTGTTGGCCTTCAGCCAATGTACGGAAACCTTCGCTTGCGATAGCAGAGAAATGAACGAATACGTCCTTTGTGCCATCATCAGGTGTGATAAAGCCGAAGCCCTTGGATTCGTTAAACCATTTAACGGTTCCTGTTGCCATAATAATTACCTCATTAAGTATTAAAATTAAAAGTGTTACAAATCTTACGAGGTATTTAACAGGTGAAAACTTGAAAAGTATTTCTGACAAAAACCAGTATAGAATGTAGCGGTGCACAGTGTAGCCGTTTTTTGACAAGAAAAACAATAGAAATCTAAGGTGTCAGGTATCTGAGTCATAAGATGTGATGAACAAAACTTCATTTTCAGTGAAAATTGTCCTGATAACAGCAATTATGCTTGGTCTCGTCTCCTGTTCACAGGATACGCCTCAGACATTGATAACCTTCGCGGACGCCCGCGTCAACACCGCGCAGTATATAGACACCGGGGAACCTGGTGACTCTGTTGGTGACATTCTGACATTTGATCAGCCGTTGTTGGATAAGGACATGAAGGAAATCGGCAATAACAGTGGCACCTGCGTGCGCAGCCGTATCGGACACAGCTTCCAGTGCCAATGGACGCTGACACTCGAAAACGGAACTATTCAGGTCTCCGGACGTGAGCTTGATCAGGGATCCTCAAACCTCAGTATCGTCGGTGGCAGCGGAAAATATTCAGGAATCTCCGGTGAAATGGAATCTACCAATAATAACGATGGCACCTTTACGCAAACACTGCATTACTGGATTGGGCAATAAGGAATGTAACAAATCACGATTATTGTTTTCCGACGTATTTCTCAACATCTGCTATCATGCGCCACCCGCCCAAAAGCCCAATTAATAACTCATACACGTGACCACTACATCCTTCTCCGTTCTGCCTTTAAGCCCTGAATTTTTAAACAACATTCAGTCACTGGATTATCAGGAAATGACCCCGATTCAGGCACAAAGTCTGCCCGACATTCTAAAGGGCAAAGATTTACTGGCACAGGCAAAAACAGGCAGTGGCAAGACAGCTGCATTCGCCATTGGTTTACTGCACAAACTCGATGTGCAAACCTACCAAACACAGTCACTGGTTCTGTGCCCAACACGAGAATTGGCTGAGCAGGTAAGTAATGAAATTCGTCGCCTGGCGCGTTCGATCCCTAACACTAAATTGCTTACCTTATGTGGCGGCAAACCGATGGCACCACAACTGGCATCACTGGAACATGCCCCACATATCGTCCTCGGCACCCCGGGGCGAATTTTGAAGCATCTGGAAAAAGAGACTTTAAAACTGGATGGCCTGAACATGCTGGTGCTGGATGAAGCCGACCGTATGCTGGATATGGGTTTCCATGATGACATCATGCGTGTGATTAAAATGGTGCCTCACCAGAGACAAACCCTGTTATTTTCCGCGACCTATCCTGATGAAATAAGAGATATCAGTGATGCTATACAGAATGATCCTGTTGAAGTTCGTGTCGAAAGCCTGCATGACAATAAAAAAATTAAACAGGTTTTCTATGAAATACAAAAAGGTGAAAGAACCAGAACATTAATTTCCCTGTTACACCATTACCGTCCTGAATCCAGCCTGGTGTTCTGTAATCGCAAACAACAGTGCCGGGAACTGGCTGAAGAACTATGGACTCAGGGTTTCCATGCCCTGGCCTTACACGGCGACCTTGAACAAAGAGAACGCGATCAGGTTTTGGCGCAATTTACCAATAAAAGCTGTTCTATATTGATTGCAACGGATGTCGCTGCACGCGGGCTGGATATTAAAGACCTGGAAACCGTGATTAATTTTGAGTTATCGCCGGATCCGGAAGTCCATATTCATCGAATCGGACGCACTGGTCGCGCAGAAAAAGAAGGTTTGGCCCTGAGTCTATTCATGGCCTCAGAATCGCCCAAGGTCATCAGGATTGAAGAGTATCAAGATAGCCCTATCAAAATTGATAAAACATCTACGCTTAAAATGCGAGAGAATTTCCGGCTCAGTCCACCAATGGTCACTCTATGTATCAATGGTGGTCGCAAGGATAAGGTTCGTGCCGGAGATATCCTCGGCGCACTGACTGCAAATACGAATCTACCTGGGAAACAGATCGGTAAAATTGATATCTTCGATATCCTTGCTTATGTCGCTGTGGAACGTCCGATTGCAAAACAAGCACTAAAAATTCTTACGCAAGGGAAAATCAAAGGTCGTCGGTTCAGAGTACGGAAGCTAGGATGATTTTCTGATCAGGCTTTCAAACGATAACCCGTTTTGAAAATCCACCATATAATTCCCAAACACAAAAACATAAAGCCCAGGGTCATCCCCAGACTGACAAAGATATTCACATCAGCAACGCCATAGAAGCTCCAGCGAAAACCGCTGATTAAATACACCACAGGATTAAACAAGGTGATTTTCTGCCATAAGGGAGGCAACATATTGATCGAATAAAAACTACCACCGAGAAAAGTTAATGGCGTGACAATCATCATCGGTACAATTTGCAGTTTTTCAAAATTATCTGCCCAGAGTCCCAGAATGAAACCGAACAAACTAAAGGTTAATGCAGTGAGTATTAGAAATCCGAACATATAGAAGGGATGCAAGATCTCGTAATCAACAAACAAATGCGCTGTCAGAAGAATCAGTAAACCCAAAACAACAGACTTGGTCGCCGCCGCGCCAACATAACCAATCAGGATTTCAATATAGGAAATCGGTGCCGATAAAATTTCATAGATGGTTCCGGTAAATTTCGGCATGTAAATACCAAACGAAGCATTAGAAATACTTTCATTCAATAAGGAGAGCATGATCAAACCGGGAATTATAAACGCACCGTAATTGATCCCGTCTATCTCACCCATACGCGAACCAATGGCTGCGCCAAAGACAATAAAATAAAGCGTAGTTGATAACACAGGCGAAGCGATACTTTGCAGTAATGTGCGAAGGGTACGAGCCATTTCGAATGTATAAATGGCCTTGATTGCGTAAAAATTCATTGTTTGTTTCTCACCAGACTAACAAAAATCTCTTCAAGTGAACTCTCGCTGGAATGAATATCCTTAAAATCTATACCATGATCATTGAGCTGTCGTAAAAGTGAGGCGATAGCTGTATGTTCGCGTTGGGCGTCGAAGGTATAAACCAGTTCATTACCATTAGCAACAAGTTCCAGGGGATAATCAATTAGTTCATCAGGTATCCTGGACAGTGGGTTTTGCAAGTGCAGCGTTAGTTGTTTTTTGCCGAGTTTTTTCATCAGCTCAATTTTATTTTCGACCACGATGATCTCACCATGATTGATAATACCGATCCGATCCGCCATTTCTTCGGCTTCTTCAATATAATGCGTTGTCAGAATAATAGTGACACCACTTTCACGTAAGCCCCTTACCATGTCCCACATATCACGTCGCAGCTCAACATCAACACCCGCAGTCGGTTCATCCAGGAATAAAATCGTGGGTTCATGGGAAAGCGCCTTGGCGATCATCACCCGACGTTTCATGCCGCCAGATAAGGCCATGATATTAGAATCTCGCTTATCCCATAAAGAAAGATCTCTCAATAAGCGCTCAATGAAATCGTGATTTTCAGGTTTGCCATACAGACCACGGCTAAAATTTACCGTATTCCATACACTTTCAAACATCTCTGTCGCTAATTCCTGTGGCACCAGACCGATCTTCGAACGTGCTGCACGAAAATCAGAAATAATGTTATGCCCATCTGCGACGATCTCACCCTCACTCGGATTAACGATGCCGCAAATAATACTAATCAATGTCGTTTTACCCGCCCCATTTGGACCGAGCAAAGCAAAGATCTCTCCACGATTTATTTCCAGATTAACGTTTTTTAAGGCATGAAAACCTGAAGCGTAGGTCTTGTTTAGGTCATTAACCGAAATAATTGACTGCATGAAATGCCTTTCTTATAAGAATTCCTGTATCAGCAATTGTATGCTGAATTTATTAAAATGACATTCTGCGTTATTGCTCAAGTCCATATAACATCCGCACTCAATATCATGTATTATTTGGCGTTAATGGTGGCACAAACCAAACGATGTATGAAGGTGAAACTATGAATTTTTCAAGAGAACAGATCGCTGAAATCGATATACTGGTTCACTACAATCTGGAAACCACACAGCAAGGCATTAAAGTACATTCAAGCGCAGGCGAGGAACATGTCGAAGCAGTCAGACGTTTATTCGAAAAAGGCCTGGTCACACAAATAGACGGTGGCTACCTCACTGACCTTGGCAGAAGTGCCGCCGAACACGCACAGGCACTTATACTCATGCTGGCACCTCATCATCAAAGTACGGCGAGTTAACAATAAGCCCGAGCACATCGTTTAAATTCGATACCATTAACTGATTAACTATGGCAATAAAAAGGAAACGCCCTCTTTAATTCATGCCAGTTTGTATAAAATCGGAATCGCAACAATATCATTGGCCGTAAAATTATCCAGCACGTACGGACGAAGACTTGGACGAAAGATCAGGTGCGGGATGATATCTATTGGGCCGTCCCAGCGGCAATGATTGATCACCGCATACTCACACGGTTCATCTTCTACTGGCATTAATAAGGTTGAATTATCCAACCCTGTTTTATTCGCAAACCATCTGCCCGTGTACTCCCATACTGGTAATACAACATCGAGATTATCAGCAAAAAAATAATTATAGAGAAAGATACCCGGACGATTTTTATCTACCTCACCAATCTTCTTGACGTTTTTTGCAACAAAACTGTGAAAGTAACGTGCGGCTTGCTTTAAAAGATCAAACAGTTCTTTATAGATACTATTTTCCTGTAATGTCTTTGCCGTTTCAACACTCGTTGTTTCAATCTGCACCACCAGATCATAGGCAGGGATATGAATATCAGGATTCTTTTTCTCTAATATCTTCCGCCCCGGCTTGTTGCCAGGAGGTATGACAAAGGCATCCAGTACGTGAGCAGAGACCACCTCTTCCAGCTCAGACAAACGGGAACATAGTTGCCTGGCCCTGGCAATGAGTTCTTTCTTTGCCTTGCTATTGGGTTTAATAGGTAAGGTGCGTTCAATTTCGGCGGCGAGATGAATATAGCCCGTGGTATTCGGTGCCTCATATTCAATCTCAGGAAACTGTATATGCTCATTAACAATCTTCATGATCACCCCATCTCCATCATGTGAGAAATCTATTTGTTCTTCAATAAATCTTTCAAGTTTGCAAAAGGCTTTCCGGTTGCCCGCTCTCGATCAAATTCATTATTTGCACTAATCGTCGAACTATCAGCATCAAGATACTTCGCATGTTCGTGGTCATGGCAATAGACACATAATAATTCCCAATTACTACCATCGGGTGGATTATAGTCATGGTTATGATCTTTGTGATGAACCGTAAGCTCGATAACGTTTTCTCGGGTGAATTCCCGTTTACATTTCCCACATATCCAGGGATACATCTTCAGTGCTTTATCACGATAAGAGTGTCCCCTTGCCTCGGCATTTTGCCTGGATTCAGCAATGACCTTGTCTATCTTGTCCATTGAATTTCAATAACGAGATATAAATACAAATGCATTATTAATTAACCATACTTCTTCTCAAATTCTGCCATAAATTCGACCAGTGCATCGACAGCTTCCTCTGGGACAGCGTTATAGATGCTGGCACGCATGCCGCCTACGGAGCGAAATCCGTTCAAATTTAATAATCCATTCTCTGCCGCCTCTGATATAAATATCTGGTCCATAGTTTTTTCTTCTAGTTGAAATGGGATATTCATCCAGGAACGGCAATCAGGTTTAACATCATTATAGTAAAAATTAGTGGCATCAATGGCAGCATAGAGTTTCATTGCCTTACGTTCATTGATCTCAGCAATGGCCTCTGGCCCACCCTGCTCTTTTAACCATTTGAATACCAGCCCGGTCAGGTACCAGGCAAAGGTGGGTGGCGTATTATAGAGTGAACCGTCTTTCGCCTGTACTGCATAATCGAACGGCATTGGAGTAAAGGGTAAAGCATTCCCGATCAAATCCTCGCGTACGATAACGATTGTGAGACCAGAAGGCCCAATGTTTTTCTGGGCGCCGGCATAGATCAGTCCGAACTTTGAAACATCAATGGGTCGTGACAGGATATTGGAAGACATGTCCGCGACGACAGGGACATCACCAGTATCCGGAATGAAATTGAATTCCACACCACCGACGGTTTCATTCGGTGTGTAGTGAAAATAAGCTGCCTCCGGGTCAAGTTCCCATGAATCAAAATCGGGAATGTAATTGTAACCCTTGTCCATAGTATCTGCGGCCACATTAACCTGACAAAAAGGCATTGCCTGATCCACAGCCTTGTGCGACCAGATCCCGGTGCGGACATAGTCTGCTCTGGTCTTACCGCGCAATAGATTCATGGGGATAACGGCGAACTGGGTACTTGCACCGCCCTGTAGAAACAGAACCTTGTAGTTGTCAGGAATATGCATCAGATCACGCAGACCCTGCTCGGCATCCCCAGCGATTTGCAGGAAAGCATCGCTACGATGACTCATTTCCATAATCGAGGCACCGATCTCCCCCCAGTTGAGTAGTTCCTGTTTCGCCTTCTGAAGTACAGGCTCAGGAATTGCTGCTGGACCAGCGCAGAAATTATAAGCGCGCGTCATGATCTCCCCCCTCGTGCTTTAACACATTATACTGCCTCCCGTGTTCCGTTTATAAGATCGCCTCCAGTGGTTTATACAAATCTTCGTAAGCCAGTGCTGCAGCCACGGGATGACAAGTGATCATGCCTTGATGGGTGTTGAGTCCTTTGCCAAAACCGCTATCTTGTTTTAAAGCCGGTAAGCCTGAGGCAGCCAATTTACTAATATACGGCAACGTTACATTGGTTAAAGCTATAGTTGAAGTTCGCGGGTATGCACCGGGCATATTGGTCACACAATAATGAATGACGTCATGCGTGACGTAAACAGGATCAGTGTGGGATGTCGGCCTTGCGGTCTCGATACATCCACCTTGATCAATACTCACATCAACAATCACCGAGCCCGGCTGCATGGATTTGACCATAGCATCGCTGACCACATGCGGTGCCCTGGCACCAGTCTGTAACACAGCGCCAACAAGCAGATCGGTATCCTTGATATGGTTTTCTATATTTTCCGGCGTCGATTCAACAAACTCCATATTATCCGGGTTCGCATATTGCATCGCCTCAAAACTGGATCGCTTTCGACCAAAGACTAAAACCTCCGCCCCCATACTCTCTAAAGTATGCGCAGCATGTTGTCCAACAATGCCACTGCCAATGACCATGACCTTGCCATGCCGTTTACCCATCACACTACCCAATTGCACACCTTTACCACCATTGAATTTAGCCAGGTAATAAACACCAACATTCGCCGCAACATTCCCGGCAACCGCACTCATCGGTGCGAGTAAAAGTAAACGTCCCTGATCATCCTCTACAGTTTCGTAGGCGATCGCGCTGGTCCTCGCCTTGATAAGGGCGTCGGTTAATGCGACAGGGACACCGGCCAGATGAAAATAGGTGAACAGCAGATTGTCTTTCAGAGATTGATATTCCTGCTCCAGCGGTTCCTTGATCTTGATCACCAAATCGTTATCCCAGGCTTCTGCAGTTGATACAATCTCTGCGCCTGCGGATAAATATTCGTCATTAGAAAAGCCGGAACCGACCCCGGCATCTTCCTCAATCGATACCTGGTGTTCCTCAGCAACAAGCTGACCAGCTCCTATGGGAGTGAGTGCAATCCTGTTTTCCTTATCTTTGATTTCCTTGACAACACCAACTCTCATTGCTTATGACTCCATATGTCAGGACAAATCAATCCCACAAATTGTATTATAGCAATTGCCTCTTTTGTAAGGCTTGTGAAAACGCGTGGTCCGGTAGATTCATATACGTCCACTACTACTACGCGTCCTGCATCCTGCATCCGCAAAATAGTACGTCCAAGTGTATCACTACTTTTTGCGGGCCTTTGATGCTGCTTTTTTGAGCTTCGCAAATTGTTTTTTCTCCCAGCTTTCCCCCGCTGTATACATTTTCCTGGCCTTTTGTTTACTTATTTTGACAAGTTCTTTTTCCCGTTTCATGGCCGCTGCTAGTTGATCCTTTAAAACTGCAATCTCATCTTTAGCTGCAACCCTGACGAGTTTTAATTCTTCCCTGGCGGCATTCCTGGCGACTATTAATGCTTTTTTCGTGGCTATCAAGTCCTGTTTCAGCCTGGCCGTCAGGGCATGTCTGCTTGTAGCAGCAACTTTACGATTTGTTGCAGTTGTTTTTTTTCTGGTGGTGGCCTTTTTCTTTACAGCGGCCTTCTTTCTTGCTGTCGTTTTTTTACTAGCTTTTTTCTTTGTTCCAACCATCGCTGTTCCCCTTTTTATTTTTTTCTATGTGTGATTATACACCTAGCAAGACATGAGAGTGCACCCCAACGCAGGCGAAGAATATATTGCAGTCATACAGTGCTTATACGAAAAAGGCATCGCCAAACAAACCGATGTTGACGACTTCACCCACCTTGGAAGAAGTGCCGCCAAGTTAACAGCGATCTGGTCTGCCCCTACAACCTGCGATTTCCGATACTCACTTGGCCTTTAGCACTCGCGCCGCACGATTGTAAACCTTTGGTTTGACCCACAGGATCATGCCATAGCGCCCCACGCCTGCTGCTACGGCATCTGCCGCAGTTACATTAATTTTTTCATCAGCAAGTTTTTTAAATATCCTGTGAATTGCCCCTATCTCATCATTCCCCTGCACCAAAAATGCTTTTTTGGTTTTACTCAGGCGCCAACCAGACTTCTTGGCAAGACGCCGTATCGCTGCAGAATCGTCCGAAATAAAATCAATCTGTGACTTTCCTGCTCTGCTTGGAAATCCACTAAAGGCATGCATATTAATACCTGCATCCTTAACCGCACCTAGCACTGCTGCAGCCTGGCCTGCGCGACTTGGGACCGTTGCTTTACAGTAGTTAACCTTGCGAACTCGATATGCCATAAGATATTCCCCCTGTTCATAAACAAGTAATTATCAAACAAAGTCTAGTGCATAATTCGCCAATATGATTCCTATTGTCTGCCTATTCTCTTGCATTTATAGTAATTAGATGAAGACTGATCTAATAAGCGATGTTCATGCTATTTATTACAATGTAACCACCTATGAAACAATCTTGCCATTATCGGCATAACGATATAGGTCATGAGGGATACCAGTGTCAGTGATGTGATCGCTATCTGCACGATGGTATGCAACTCACTGATAAACGGCGTAAGGTAATAATAAATTAACAGCGATAAGAAAAAGATGGATATCCAGACAATCATCATCATCTTGTATTTAGGTGGTGGGACCAGTGCTTCTTCTCCTGGCATGGTAAACCAGGTTTCCAGTCCGCTGAGGATTTCCAGTTCCTGCTCCCCCTGCTCCACTTCAGAATAGCGCTCTAACCATTGCTCGCGTAACTCTGAACCTTCCCAGGCCAGATAGTTTCGCATGGAATCAAATTTAAAAATAATGCGATAGTAATCACCTGCTTTGGTAGGACGAATAATGTTTGCACCCAGATGCCCCTTGAATGACATGGCATCTCTTGTTGTGCCAGACATCACCTTTTCAAAGTCTTCTATGCGATCCGGCTTGGGTCGACGCTTTACTATAATCGTTACAGGTGTGTCGCGTTCGATTCCAGATGAATTATCAATTTTCCCCATATAACTTGGAATCTCCTACATGTCTTAATCTCCAGAAATTGTATATTATCATTAACAACCTCCATAACTCTCAACCATCTTAATCGAATTGAATATATGTCGTTAGTATTTGAAGAACTGGATTTCCAGAAAACCCCACTGGGAGATATCAGTCTCAGGCGCCGCTCGGAACCCAGACTTGATGGAGAAATTCTCTACGAAGTAAAACTAAATGACGATTTTCTTATGTCCAGCTTGTTTACCGAAGCCGAGATTCAACTCGCAAGACTAGGGCTAGCAGCACTTAAAAACCATAAACAAGACTTGGACATCGTCGTTGGTGGATTAGGGCTGGGTTATACAGCCTTTGCCGCGCTGGAAGACCCATCTGTAAAATCACTCAGGGTCATAGATGTCATGGCACCCGTGATCGACTGGCACCAACGGGGACTTGTACCACTTGGCGAGAAACTAACTTCTGATCCACGTTGTACGCTAGTGCATGCAGATTTTTTTAAAGTGGCAACAACATCTGGCGGTTTCGACCCCGCAGACCCCGACCGATTAGTGCACGCCGTATTACTGGATATTGATCATTCCCCCAGCCATTGGCTAAATTCTGGAAATAGTACTTTCTATACTGAATCAGCACTTGTAAAAATGGCAAAGAAAATCCATCCGGGAGGTATTTTCGGACTCTGGTCAAACGACCCTCCAGAAAATGAATTCATCTATCTTCTGGAATCAGTGTTCGCATCAACAGAATCTCATATTGTCACCTTTCCAAACCCATATACATGCGGTGAGTCGACCAACACGGTCTACCTCGCTAACGTTTAATCTTTAATAAAACGAATAATCATCGGGTAACGATAGTGGTTACCACGGGAAGCCTGCATGGAGCCAATAATAATAAAGGCGAGGTGAAAGATAAGGGCTGCAGTGATTAAGAAGAATCCAATGATAATAAAACATAATACAAAGCTGATGATGTAATAGAGGATCATACTCAGCTGGAAATTGGTCGCCTCACGTCCCATTTCATCAATGTAAGGATCTTTGTCGCGCCAGATCATCCATAAAATAACAGGGACAATAACCGAGCCAAATGGGATGAAATAACCCGCGAAAGCCGATAATTGAATATACATGGCCAGTTGATTAATATTCTTATCACGCTCCCCTCCATCTACAGTGACACCCTGCCCTGGTACCTGTTGTTCGATACTCGCTTGCGCTGAGTTCGTCACAGCAAATATAAAACCGACCATCGCCAGAATAAAACCAATAAAACCCATGAGAACGCCGCCAACGATATACCAGGTATTATCAATCATGCCTTCATACACATGCAGTTGTGGCGAAGCCATACTTGCTTCATAAGTGGTATCTGGACTCAACTCGATCTTGATATTTACATGACCATCATCAGCCACCATAAATTTATCCAGGCTGGTCGAAGCCGTTAACGTACCGCCAGTACTGGTAGTCTCCTCATTGCTCATAGAAATAGAACCGCCATCTTTCCAGGCCATTACCACGTCTTCTGACACCAGGACGGTACCTTTAGAATCAGTCACCGTATAGCTAATGGGAAATTTAAAACGCGCATCATATTCATCAGAGTTGCTTTCCTGATCTTCTTGAACAGATGAGGTCGTAATGTTCGCTTCGACTTTAAATCGAGCCAGTGTCCCGGGGTTTGCTTGAAACGAGAATTCATTAGAAATTCCAGGTTTGGAAAGGGAATGGCTATTGGTTGGGTCTACAACGGCCTCACGATAAATTACATAAGCAATCGGCGCACAACTCCCCATGAACAGAAACATTCCGATCAGGAGTGATGCAATGGCAGTGGTACGATTCATATGTTAGTCCTCTGGCGTTAGTCTACTCCCCATCAAACTCAAGTTCAGTAGGCTAGTCAGAATTAAGCCGGTATACCTTCCTGGTTGTCTGTGTGCCTTGTTTGGGTTTGGTGCCGGGAATAGTTTGTCGATGACCATAAGGTTTCCAGGCAGGTGCAATCACATTAGGCATGGTCGATCGATCCAGTAATGGCATAGGCGCAACGGTAAACTCACCATAACGTTCATTGATCAAATCCATTGCTCGGTTTAATTGATAACGTCTGGATGTGTCTTCGCCAAAGAGATCAATCTGTCCCTTGTATGAGTGAGGATCCAATGCAGTCACCTGAACCTGAAATACCCCTTGTCCCTGCCAATAACGAGTCAAGAACTGTTTGCAAAGTTTAATAATGGGCTTGCTGTCATTGGTCGGGAAGGTTGTTTTTAGTTTGTCTCCAAGCCAACCATCCTGACACTTAAGCCCAATGAAATATTTCTGTGCCTGCATGGCGTTGCTGCGTAGTCGACTGGCAACTTTCTCTGCCATGTGTATGAGGTACATATAGACTGTGTTCTTATCTCGTGTGTTCGGCGGCAAAACTTTACCGTGACCCATTGACTTGGGTGCTTTTATGTTTGTCTCTCCCTTATCCGGATCAGCTCCCTGACACATATACCAGATACGCCGCCCCGGATTACCGAAGCGTTGCGCTAAAACACTGATCGGCAACCGTGTCACATCACCACAGGTAAATGCGCCACGTTTTGCAAGGAAGGCACCTATGCCTTTATTGACACCACAAAGTTCTGTCACGGCAACAGTTGCAAGTCGCGCTTTGGCTTCCCAGGGAGGAATCAGTGTCAGTCCATCTGGTTTATGAAGTTTGGCTGCGTATTTGGCCGTGGTCTTGTCGCCACTGATACCCACAGAACAACGTACCCCGGAACAATCAAAAATCCTTTGCTTGATTAAACGTCCGACTGTTTCAGGACCGCCCCATAAATTCTGGCAACGGGTAAGATCCAGAAAGGCCTCATCGACAGAGAAGATTTCAAAATCAGGCGTGAACTCATGAAGACACTCCATGATGCAGGTAGAAACCTTTGCATAAAGTACCGGATTTGCAGGACGTCGGATCAGCTGAGGACAAAGTTGTTTGGCTTCCCTCAATCGCATTCCGGTATGAATACCAAAGGCGCGGGCTTCATAAGATGAAGTAATGATACATGTCCCTACTACGCCATTGGTAATAGCAACGGGTTTACCGGCGAGTAACGGATTATTGGCTTGCTCTACAGAGGCAAAGAACGCATTCATGTCCACCAAAGCGATCATGCTGAACCAGTGTTGCGACTGCGACATTAATAAAGCCTGACTTGTCCAACCAGGACTCCTTGTATCTGTACCCGATCATTCTCATAAAACATCGGCTGCATTGAAGCATTTTCAGGGATCAGTTCGACACCCTTTCTACGTTTCTTCAGACGCTTTAGCGTGGCTTCACTTTGATCAATCAATGCGACAACAATATCTCCCGTCTTCGCAGATTCCGCATGTTTAATAACAACGTAGTCGCCATCATGAATCCCGGCATCGATCATGGAATCACCATCAATCTTGAGGACATAACGATCGGTGCCTAACAGCAACTCTGAAAAATTGATCTCCTCCTGATCAGTGATGGCCTCGATGGGTTTACCCGCGGATATACGACCCACAAAAGGCAGCATATTGGTCCGTCTTTCGGCCTCTCCCGTCAAACGCATGCCACGCCATTGTGGGTTCCTGTGCAAATGCCCTTTATTCTCCAGTGCCTTCACATAACGATGAATCGTACCTCTGGAATTAATCCCAACATCAGTGCCAATCTCCTCCAATGTCGGCCCATGACCTTGAATCGCGATATAGCGGGTAATGCACTGCAGTACTTTTTCTTCTTTAGGGGTAAGCATATAAGTTCTCTAAATGTTCTCATTTAAGAATACCGATAATCTGAGGCTAGATCAAGCGTAATACTTGTTTATTTGAGGTCTTTTTAAAGCGAACAACCACGCATAATTGTCATTAATCATGAAAAAACGCTATGCTTAGGACTGTAAATAAGAATGAAAAATCTCAATGGTTAAGAACATGAAGAGAAGGCATGTACTGAAAACACTGGGCTTGGGGTGTATCGGGTTTGGCATTGCTCCGAAAATATCAGCAAAGACAATCAAGAGTTATTTTGCAGGTACAGAATACCCGGATGACGAACTCAAGGATTACCTGCACAAAATACAAAATTTTAATCACCCCCACGCCGATGACGTCCTGATTGGCGACGATCTCTATGTAACGTTCGAATCGACGGTTATGCGGATGAGGCGCCTACAAAAACTGGTTGGTCATGGTAATTTCAATATTCTGAATTTTACCGATGGACTGGCACTTGCACGCAATTATTCCAGGATCGGCGAGTTTACCAAACAGGAACTCGGTTTTATGGAACTCACCTTCTATGCAGATGGACAGCGATACGGTTTCCTGGGACAAAAGCCTTTAGAAGAAATTACCGACCAGGTGAAAAAAAAGGACGTCGTCAAAATCCCACATAGCGGGAATTATCTTTACAAAGACAGGTCGATTGAAATATTTGAAGATATAAAGAAAGAGCTGGGAGATCAGGTTGTCCTGGCTTCCGGAATTCGTGGCGTGATGAAACAGTTCCTGTTGTTTCTAAACAAGGTGCACAGCAGCGATGGGAATCTGTCACTTGCCTCCCGATCACTGGCACCGCCCGGCTACTCATTTCACGGTAATGGTGATTTTGATGTCGGACAAAAAGGTTACGGTAAGTTAAATTTCACAGGAAGTTTTACGGAAACAGAAGTATATAAAAGACTTTCCGAAATGGGGTATCTACAACTGCGGTATCCAGCAGATAACCGCCTGGGCGTGCGCTACGAGCCCTGGCATATTAAGATTAATACGTAAGTAACCTGACCCTTCAGGCTTCCAGAATAGTGGACATCTCCTGTTGCATATCGTCCGGATCGGCAATACGTCGTAACTGGTGCTGCTTCACACACCATTGAATTCCGTCATTCGTGGAAGGGTAACCAGGAACGCATACTTTGTATGCCTGGCAAATTTCAGAATCTGCAGGATTAGTGATGCTATAAAGCATCCGTCTTTTGAGATCGCCTGTGACTTCGGCAATCAAACCATTCAACGCTACCCGGTTAAGGTGTTGTAAAATACCTATCTCACCGACTTGTAACGGTTTTTCACTCAATGTCTAAATCTCTCAAGGTTTTGAATCCATTTGTAGAAAATTATCAATGATCCTTATCAAGAATAATAGAACAAAATGATTGATATTTAACTACTCAAATAACACCATTCGTATAAAAATAACATTATTATGAAAATATTAATCACAGGCGGTACAGGTTTTATTGGGAGAACAATGTGTCATCGACTACTCGGTTCAGGACATGAGTTAATCGTACTGAGTCGAAGGCCAGATCAAGTCACAAAATTATGCGGTGAATCAGTCACCGCCATATCGAAGTTAGACGACTTATCTGCAGAAGAAATAATCAATGCAATTATCAATCTCTCTGGTGAAGGTATCGCTGACAGGCTCTGGACAAAAAAAAGAAAACAAAAATTACTAGATAGCCGCATCAACATCACCAAACAACTCATCGCCTATGTCGCTAAAGCCAGGCAAAAACCGTCCGTCATGATCAGTGGGTCAGCGGTTGGTTATTATGGAAGCAATGGCGAGTCGGGACTAGATGAAACTACGGACAACCCTGACGACTTTGCGCGGCAACTGTGTAAACAATGGGAGGAGGCTGCAGAATCGGTCAAAGAACATGGTGTACGCCTCTGTATTCTACGCACTGGATTGGTTATAGGCAGAGATGGTGGCTTTGTCAAACGTATGCTGCTGCCCTTCAAGCTTGGGCTAGGCGGCCGATTGGGGAGTGGTCAACAATGGATGTCATGGATACACAAAGAGGATCTTATTTCAATAATTGAAACATTACTCAACACTTCAGAGCTAGAAGGAAATTTTAATGCGACCTCACCACACCCCGTCACCAATGCAGAATTTACAGCTTGCCTGGCAAACAACCTCCATCGTCCGGCAATCTTTCCCGTTCCAGCCATTGTCTTAAAACTGCTTTTAGGTGAAATGTCAGGGCTCTTGTTAGGCGGACAAAAGGTACTGCCTGACAGATTAATAGAACAGGAATTTTCCTTTCAATATAAATCACTGGATTCTGCCCTAAAGGCAATCTTATAAAATACATAAGCAGTAAAATCTTCCCCATTTTACTGCTATGCTTTATAGATTATGGGAAGCACACTAACACAACTGGATCACATCGCCGGCAACACCATTATCCAGTTCACAGAAACTGATCCTGCCCTGTTAATTGTCGATGCCGTTGTCGAAGAACAGGACACCAACCTGATACTGGGCAAGTCACCCGTCATCCTGGATACAATTGAAAGTTTTCCGGCGATGGTAAAAAAGATGGAACAGCAAACATGCGAAAAAGTGGGGAATGTTCTGGTTAAACAATCTATACCCATAAGATTTATTGCCATCGTTTATGACGTTGAACACACGCCTATCGGCAAGACAGCGTGGATCGAAGAGGCAATACGAAACATTCTGGCACAATGTGAGAAACACAGGATCAAAACACTGGCGATGCCACTATTGGGCACGAGTTATGGCAAACTGGAAGAAGAGAACATCATACAATTGCTGCAAGACTCACTAATACAAAACCGACAGCAAACCCTGAAAAAGATATTGATATACAGGAACATAAACTAGGTTCAGTCTGACTCCTTTATTTTTTCAAGCAGCTGCATGTCTTCTTTACTGAATTCCACATTAACTGCTTGCAGGCTATCCATGATACTACTCGTCTTGCTTGCCCCCGGAATAGGCAATATTGACGAGCTCTTGTTTAATAACCACGCGATCATTATTTGATATGTAGATGCAGCATATTTTTCAGCCAGCTTTTTTAATAAACTATTTTTGGTGCGTTGTGCGTGTTGGAAATGTCCACCGACAGGACTATGTGCAATAAAGGTAATATTATTTTCCTCACAAAATTTAACCACACCATTTTCAAATGAGGTTTGCTCAAAAAGATTACACCGGTTTTGCACAGATGTGATGTCTGTTATGGAAAGTGCTAACTGGATATGTTCGACAGTGACGTTAGATAAACCAATGTGTTGAATCTTGCCTTCAGCCTTCAGTCGTGCAAGTTCGCCAACAGAATCGGTCAGTGGTACATCCGGATCGGGTGCATGAAGTTGATACAATAATATTGAATCAGTATTCAGATCCCTCAAGCTTTTTTCACATGACTTTCTTAACCACTCAGGACTGGCATCAACTGTCCAGGTACCCTTGGGACGTCTCAGACCGCCTTTGGTGGCAACAATTATATTACTTATATCCTCCAGTTTCGATAAAGCCCTGGCGATTAATTTCTCATTGTGTCCTACATCAGAATCATCAACACAATAGACATTGGCAGAATCAATAAAATTACCCCCACCATCAACAAAGGCTTCGATAACACCTAAAGCTTGCGCTTCATCTGGTCGCCCATCCAGAGATAAAGGCATAGCGCCTAAACCAATGGCATAGACTTCAATGTTTATATTATCTAGTTGTCTATATTTGTTCATAAGTTAATGACGTAATTATTCCAGCATGGAACAAAAGGAATAAAAAAGAGGGCGGAGTGATTAAATTTAAATCACTCCGCCCCCCTTTTATGCGCTACTTAATCAGGTGCTTGATGTTGTTTTGGGCAGCATACGGACACTGCAATTCCCATCAGAACGAGATTTGTACACGCCCTTGAAAAGCCCTCTGGTGTTATTCCCATAATTGGTCCGGTAACTAATACACTAATCACTGCCATCAAGAAAGCGATTGCCGAGAGGCCTATTAATACCATATTTAGTTTCGCCATTGTTCTCCCCTTATTTTAGTTGGTAAAGAAAGGATAGCTCAAAGAGAAAATAAAACACCTCCGAAATGGGAAAACTTATAATTCAGGTGTAGTTACCGAGCAGCGGAACCTTTGTCGAACAGCCAGTACCCTTTAACACAATCACACCAGGCTTTTTAATTCATCAGGTTAAATATCTAACCACTTATATGCGCTGGCTTCATTATCTGTAATTTTTAAATCTACACCTGCAGCTCTGGCAAATATCTCTCCAATCTTTACCGGTAAAGTTTGTTGTTCAGTTGCAATACAAGCAAAACGTATTTTCGCAGGTTTAGAAGAAATGAGATGCTCAGCCATTTTAAACCGTTCTAATGTAGAAACATCACCCGTTATTCTTCTAAAATCAAATAGTACTTTTGTGTATTTCTTTAATTTACATAATTTCACAACTTCATCAATGGTATCATTTGCCGATTGATTCTCGTACTCCCCGAAACAATCAACATGTATGTACGTATCAAAGACAGATATTTCCGAATTAATAGTCATAACCTGTACTCAGTCTAGTAAACATTTACCGCTGATCAAATTCGAATTTAGAAATATCACTTTAAAAATTCTTGAATCATCTTTTCAACGCCTTTAACTACATAGACCATTTTTTCATAATCCACCTTATCCGGCGTATCTTCCGATGTGTGATAGGCAGGATAACGATAAGGAGCTGTGTCCGTGATCATGATCGCTGGATAGCCGTGCTTCCAGAATGACCAGTGATCAGACCAACTGATACCCGGAATAAATGCAGGAGCTACGATACCCTCCGAGGGGAAAGTTGAATGCGCCCTGAATGATCGAATTGATTTGCTCACAAGACCACGTGAGCTGAGATTACCCACAAATGCGATAAAGTTACCCTTCTTCGGATAAAAGAGATTGAAGAGCGGTGGATATTGCTGACTGCCAGGTTCGTCACTGAAATAACCGATGGTCTCCAGTGAAAACATGGCAATGATATTTTCCTTGTCCTTGGCTGCTTTTTTTGCATACACAAAACTGCCCATATTTCCGGTCATGGAATTCGGCGGTTCTTCATTCACAAAGGCAACAAACCTGACAGTAAGTGGAAAACTTTTATCCTTGAATCGATCGGCAAGCTCCAGAATGGCTGCGACACCCGAGCCATTATCGTTCGCACCCGGTGCACCGGGAACAGCATCGTAATGTGCACCTACAATAATGATCTTTTCTGGATGTGAGCTACCAGTCAGTTCAACCTCTATATTGGCAACGGCATCACCATTGATCTGATATTCGTTAAACTTCACTTTATAACCGGAAGATTCAAATTGCCCAGCAATATATTTTCGGGCGGCATCAAGTCCCTTTTTCTCAATAAAATTTCTGCCCGCTGGATTTTTGCATAACTCAGTAACATGGGCCTCAAATCTTTTTGCAATAGCATGATCGGCATCATCGAACGCTGGTAATTCGCCCTCATATGACTTACCTGGCATATAAATCATGTAGATAAAAAATACTGCCAGGACAAGGACAAGGACAAGAGTTAAATAAAGAGACACCTTACTTTCCACTTTTATCTCGCTAGCATGTCGAACCTGTGTAACTTAAAGTTATGGGCTTTAAACATGAATGTTCTTATGTAGCGACTACATGCGAACTCTAATTAATTATACAATACTGTCGGTTCTGGCTGCCATGATGAAGTCACTTACATGCAGACCTTTTATCTTGCGGCTCCACCAAGTCACCGTTACCTTTCCCCATTCTGTCACAATGGTCGGATGATGACCTTCTGCTTCAGCCTGTTCTCCCACTTTTGAGGTGAAGGACAAAGCTTCCCTAAAATTCTGAAATTTAAAGGTACGGACTAAACGTTGTGTACCTTCTTCCTCAATAATGTGCCAATCGGGGATCTGCGGCACCAATTCGTCCATTTCCTCCTGGGTCACAAGGGGGGCACCCACACGACATGCTTCACACTTTTTATCTTTCAGATCAGTCATTGGTGCCTCAATTTAAAACCGTCAATATTAACAACAATCATAGTACAGACCCGATGAGATCACCCGAACATTGCTGACATTAAGCGGCCATCAATAATTACAACTATAATATCATTGTAAATAGAGTTATCGCCTCACTAATCATTTAATTTCGATATACAGAATGACGGGTTCAAACCATGTGTGATACGTTCGTAGCTTTATCCGATACTACCCTTGGCAGGGAAATAATATTTGGTAAAAATAGTGATCGCCCTAAGGGTGAGATTCAGGATATTGTGGCATTCCCAGCTCGAAACTACTCCTCAAGAACAGTAGTGCAGTGTACTTACCTTCAAATCCCTCAAGCCAAGCAAACCTTTGCGGTGGTTCTTTCCAAACCGCAATGGATGTGGGGTGCAGAAATGGGGGCAAACGATCGGGAAGTTGTGATTGGCAATGAAGCAGTGTGGACAACACAGCCATGCAACGATGCGGGATTACTCGGTATGGATCTGGTGAGACTAGGACTCGAGCGAGGAGCAACGGCGGCCGAAGCTTTGAAAGTGATTGTGGAACTATTAGAAACGTATGGACAAGGTGGGAATTGTGCCGAACATTTTGACTTTAACTATCATAATTCATTCCTGATCGCGGATAATAATGAAGCTTGGGTTTTGGAAACCGCTGGTAACTATTGGGTTGCTGAAAGGATTACTAGCGGAACCCGATCGATATCGAATAACCTCAGCATTAATGGAAAAGGAGATCTGCGCCATCCGGCATTTGATCTCGCAATGAAAAAAGAGAATAAAACAGATTTTAATTTCGCCCAACTCTTTTCAGTTGGAATGAATGAAGACCCTGTCTCCCCTGACTCCAGGGAAGGACGAGTCAGGCAACTATGTCAGCTAAATGAAAATAAATTTACCCTGGAAACCGCAAAATCTATCCTTCAAGATCATGATAGCGATATTTGCATGCATGGTGAATTCGAAACAAGAGGCAGCCAGATTTCCGTCTTATCGCAAGAGAACTGTAACCATTGGTTTATAGACGGTCCTTTTCCCTGCCAGCAAAAGTATCAACTTAAAACCTTTACAATGTGATCTCAATTCTGGATGGCAAGATCCCTCTTATTTTGTCTGCTATGGCTATACTTAAGATAATCACAATCAGCTTAGGGGGCGAGTACAATGACAGCGGATGACATTCTCGATAAGGCTCTGGAACTGGCAGAGGCAGGTTCATGGGAATCAGTGCGCTTGTACGATATTGCCAGTGAATTGGGTATCGGCCTGGATGAAATTAGCAGGCACTATCAACAAAAGGATGATCTGGCAGAGGCATTGTTTAACCGGGCCGATCAGGTCATGTTTTCAGAGGCGACAAAGGATGGTTTCGCTGAATTAAGTGGTCGCAAACGTATTCATCGGGTTATCATGGCCTGGCTGTCAGCCCTGACACCACATCGTCGTGCCATGATAGGTATCTTGAAATACAAGCTGGAGATTGGCCATATACACCTGCAGGTCCTCGGTGTGCTGCGAGTTAGTCGCACCGTCCAGTGGATGCTGGAAACGGTGGGCAGCAAAACAGTAAGCTTATCCAGGGTTGCCGAAGAAGTTGGGACAACCAGTGTCTTTCTTGCAACCCTTGGATGCTGGTTGACTGACCATACGGAGGGCTATGCGAGAACGGAAAAACTACTGGATTCACTTTTGTGCAAATCAGAAAACCTGGCCTCAATTGTCAATCCCCTGTCAGTGGTCGCACAACCCGCTGCAGGACAAAAATCGTAATCCCATCAGGGTTTTAACAGGGGTATGGATCCGATCACCCACGCCCTTGCTGGTAGCCTCGCCGCAAAAGTCTTTACCCGGAGTAACACCACTCACGAAAACAGTTTACCGACCAGAGATCCGCTGATTATCGCGGCAATCGCCAGCATCTTTCCGGATTTTGATTATCTTTCTTTCTGGATCAACCCATTACTCTTTATTGCTGATTGGCATCGCAGCATCACGCACTCCCTGTTTATGGCACCTTTATGGGCACTTTTATTGACAATCATCATAGTCACTGTGTCACCGAGGTTGCGGGCGAGATCAAGGTCTGTCTATCTGTACTCGATTATTGGTCTGTTGTCCCATATCTTGCTCGATGTTCTTACCGTTTATGGTACAGAAATTTTCTACCCGTTGTCCGACATGTCTGTAAGTCTTGCGACGACCTTTATCATCGATCCTTATTTTACGATGATTATTTTCCTGGCTTTGTTTTTATCTTTTCAACTGCACACCCGGTTGCCAGCTTTCATCGGCACTGTATTGTTGCTGGTCTATATATCCTTTCAATGGCAACTAAAACTGTCGGCCATTCAAATAGCACAAGATTTCGGCACTGAACAGATTACGACAGGTTCGGAAATCACTGCAATACCACAACCTTTTTCACCACTGCATTGGCGTCTAATTGTGCGACGTGATCACGAGTATTCAACTGCGTTACTGGATATTTCAGGGTTCAGCGAAAAGCTGTTTAACGATCAAGCATCGAACCATTGGTACGGGATGATCTCAGCCTATAAAAGCAGGGACAATCTGCACTGGCAAGCCTATTCCTTGTTTGATTTAGATCCCGATAAAGCGCCAACGAGCTTAGCGGTTTGGCAGCATGATGATATGGAAAAATTTCGTCAATTTGCAGAATTTCCTGTGCTCTACCGGTTCGATAAATCGGGATCGGAATCCTGTGTCTGGTTTACGGATTTAAGGTTTCTAATATCAACCATGTTGCCGACATTTCGATATGGCATGTGCAGGCAAACAGATGATGACACCTGGCAATTACATCGACTCAGGCGTTTAACTGAAAACAGCAGGCAACGTATCAATCCCTAATCTTCATATGAAGGACTATCTCCTCTATAGCCGCTTACCTGCCAATGTCGGTATCTTATCGGTGCGAGTTTCGAGTTTCAGATAACTTAAGATACGCACACTGCCCTCCTTGTGTAGCGTTTCATGAATTTGTTCAACAGCCGCGAGGATATCCGACAGCTCCCCTTCAATGTTAGTCCCCGAAGCATGAGTCTCAAGAATGAAGTCATGGCCCTTAAGCATCTCAACAACACGAGTAACCTGCTCCCTAACGGAAACACCGCTGCAAAGCGGGATGACCTGTAATTCCGCAGTTGCTTTCATCTCAAAACCCTCAATAAAATATAAAATTAATATTAATCAAGTATAAGCAATAGAAACCGTCTAATATTGCTAAATATTAATTTATTTTGTCGGAAGGAAATAACATGAGTGAATACAACCGGGAGACGGGGTTCCTGACGTTAACCCTTGATAAATTGCACGATTTTCACAGAACCGCAGACCGCCTGCCCGAGGAGGAAGCACCACCGATAGAATTCTATGTCGAGAAACTAAAAAACTTTGGTCATGAAATTGCAAATGTAACCGATGGTCAACTGGAAGTTAAAGCGCCGGAGCATGAGATATTTGAATTACTAAGCGGGCAACATATTTATCTTTAGTTTGAATATAACATTTATGATTATTCTACTGCCTTTATGGTAATCAGATGATTCCTATCGTCCTCCTTATTCTCCTTCCTTTATAATAGTTAGATGAAGATTGGTTTAATCAGCGATGTTCATGCAACAGTTGAACCTCTCAGAGAAGCGTTAACACTATTTCGACAAAATAATGTCGATGCTACTATCTGTGCCGGAGACATCGCCGGATATGGGGAAGAACTTGATCAAACGGTCAAGTTATTGATTGAAAGTGAATGCCAGATAATCTCGGGTAATCATGACATCTGGTACCTCAGCGCACCTGCCCCTGAAGAGAAAAAATGGATTAAAGACTTTTTTTCAGCCTTGCCTGAAACCCTGGATTTCTCTGCTGAAGGGAAACATCTCTATGTTGTTCATGCAAGTCCCCCCAATTCAAACAGGAAAGGCATTAATTTACTGGATGAGCATGGTCACGTCATGCCAGATCGGAAAGCCCAGTGGCAAAACACCCTGGAGAAATTTGATTATGATGTGTTAATCGTGGGTCATACCCATCAGGTGTTTGCAGAAAGATTAGGAAATACCCTGACCATCAATCCAGGGAGTACAAAATTTAATCATACCTGTGCAATATTGACGCTACCGGAACTGACAGTTCAAGTGTTTGCTTTATCAAACGAGGAACCACAAAAGGTCTGGAATTGGAGTCAAATGGAACAGATGTACAAGAATGATTAATTACTGAAGTATTCTACAGTTTTCGCAATTTAATATTGCTATGCCAATCACCAATTCAACTAACGGTCGTCCCAGGCAACAACTAAATTTCTACGATGCCTTGTCCATCATTATCGGTATTGTTATCGGTGCCGGTATTTATGAAACAACACCCCTGATTGCAAAATCAATTGCTCAACCCGTTTGGTTGATCGGTATCTGGATAACAGGTGGCATCATTTCTCTGATTGGTGCGCTGTGTTATGCGGAACTCGCCACCACCTACCCTGAAGAAGGCGGTGACTATGTATTCCTGACACGTGCCTATGGCAGAAAGACGGGGTTCCTGTTTACCTGGGCCGGCTTCTGGTTGATTAAACCAGCAAACATAGGCGCGATTGCATTTATCTTTGCACGCTATGCTCAACAGATATTACCACTTCAACTGGATGGAAATGAATTTATTACCTATGCCATCGCAGCCGTTGTGCTATTAACAATTTTCAATATTAACGGTGTGCAGACCGGAAAATGGATCCAGAACATGCTGACCCTGGTCAAGGTTCTGGGCTTATTAATGATCATTGTGATTGGTTTATTGTTCGTGGTACCCGTCAATGAAACGATCAGGCAAGGAAGCATATCTCAGGATACTGATATCTATCTGGCCATGATCCTGGTGCTGTTTACCTATGGTGGCTGGAATAGTATCTCCTATGTCGCTGCTGAGGTAATAGAACCACAAAAAAATATCCTGCGTTCACTCATCACAGGTACCTGTTTCGTTACCCTAATATATATTGTAATAAATTTTGCGTTTCTGCATGCGCTCGGAATACATGGCATGATGAATAGTCAATCGATTGCAAGTGACGTGGTTCGTCTCTCCTTCGGTGAACCGGGGGCCATGGCAATCAGTTTTCTAATCTGTATTACCTGTCTTGGCAATATTAATGGCATGATCTTCACCAACGCCCGGGTTTATTATGCCATGGGACAGGAGCATCAACTTTATTCATGGCTCGGACACTGGAACTCACGACTGGATTCACCCGTACGTTCATTAACATTACAAGCCATCATTACATTGGCCATGGTCATTTTAATGGGTGCCAATGAAGATGCCTTTGAAAGGCTGGTACTATTTAGTGCACCACTGCACTGGTTCTTCTTTTTAATGGTGGGTATCGCGTTATTTATCTTACGACGTAAACAAACGGTAACAAAAGGAAGTTACAAAGTGCCCTTCTATCCATGGCTACCTATCGTGTTCTGTTTATCAACAATTTTCGTATTATACGCAAGCTTATCTTATGCCTTCAGCCAAGCTCACCCGGAAGCTTATGTAATCATTGCCGTCATGTTAATTGGTATCGCAGCCAGCCTGTACGATCCACCCAGGATGGAAAATAAATGACTTCGACATCCTGCGTGTAACTTAAGGAAACTCTGATTAAGTACGCACTTCGTCATGCTGGTGAATACCAGCATCCACGACTGCATGGATGCAGGAGGTACGATTACATGGAGGTAATCGGTAGAGTCGAGTCTGGAACAGAGACCGAGAGCGACTCAGGACGAATATAGGACATATTCGGGTAGAAAACGTCTGGAACCAATTTTCCAGACAAAGCCGAGTAAGTTATTGTTTTGACTAGATTCTGGCATACGCCAGAAGTGCGAAGCCTGCCCTGGGGTATGACGACTTAATGTATATTGGGACTTAATCAGAGGTTTCTTAAATTAAAGAACCACGATTGATAAGGTGTAAAGGTGATATATCAATAGACCGAAATAAGGGATAGACACTGACGTGGTCATTTGTTTGTAAGAGATAATCAAAACCCACTGCTTCACCATTCACAAGGATCAGATCAATAGTTGAAGATGGCACACAGATTGAATTAATTAAACGATTAACAGAAATTTGATTCTTATGTTCAACAACAAATGACCTACCCCGCTTTGCTAAAGGCAGATAATCATTCAGCTCGCCGTAGAACCTTATAGTTAGATTAGCCATAGGTGCACCCAGTTTATTCGGCAGCATCCCACTGGGCGAGGGTGTGTTAAGCCATTATTACGAATTAATAATGTCCCTGTCTGATTACTGACAGTTTAGTCACAATTCAGAGGCACCGCTCTCCTGTTTTTCTAATTTGCCTACATTAGTCTTTCTCAGCCATATTTAACAAGGGCTTTAGCAGATCCATTGGAATAGGAAAGGCAATGGTTGAAGTTTTATCACCTGCTATTTCAGTTAACGTTTGCAGATAGCGCAATTGCATACTTTGAGGATTTTTAGACAATATATCAGCAGCCTGCAGTAATTTTTCCGAGGCCTGAAATTCTCCTTCTGCATGAATGACCTTGGCACGTCTCTCACGTTCGGCCTCAGCCTGTTTTGCAATGGCACGTATCATACTTTCATCGATATCCACATGTTTGATTTCAACATTAGCGACTTTAATGCCCCATGCATCAGTATGTTTATCCAATATCTCCTGAATATCTACGTTCAATTTATCCCGCTCGGACAACATTTCATCTAATTCATGCTGCCCGAGGACAGAACGTAATGTGGTTTGGGCGAGTTGACTCGTGGCAGCAAGAAAATTTTCTACTTGAATGATGGCCCGTTCCGGATCGATAACACGAAAATAAACAACCGCGTTGACCTTGACCGAGACGTTGTCCCGCGAGATGACATCCTGACTTGGCACATCCATTACCACTGTTCGTAATTCAACACGCTCGATTTGTTGTACTAAAGGAATGATAACAATGAGCCCCGGACCCTTGACCGAAGTAAATCGTCCAAACGTAAATACTACAGCACGTTCATACTCTCGCATGACCTTGAAGATCATCGGGATAATAATAACTATGCCAATGATAATATAATATATGGTATTCATATCGCCCCCTCCTCTACGGGTTCAACGCTTAATATCAATCCGTCTATCGACGTAACTCTAACCTGATCACCACGCTTTAATGGTAACTTTGACTCTACTTGCCAGGCCTCACCATGGATATGGATATGGCCTGACCCTTCAAAATCTTCCAGAACCTGACCGATACTGCCAAGCATCTCGTCCACGCCGGAAACTATCGGTTTATGATGTGCTGCGAACACCATCCTGAGTGTGATCAGGAAAAAGATCGAACTCACAGTCGAGACTGCAACGATGATCGGAATTGCAACTTTAATGCCGCTGCCCTCTGTATCAAACAGAATCACAGATCCAACCACAAAGGCAATGATCCCGCCGATCCCCAGCGCACCGAAACTGGGTGCATATAATTCCGCTATCATAAATATAACGCCAAGGATCATTAGAGCTAAACCTGCATAATTGACTGGCAAGACCTGCAACGCATATAAAGCCAACAACAAACTAATCCCGCCGATGACACCGGGTAACACAAAACCGGGATTGGCCAATTCAAAAAATAAACCATAGATGCCGAGTAACATCAGGATATAGGCGATATTCGGATTGGTAATAACTGAAAGCAATTCATTACGCCAGTCTGGCTCAATAGTTTCTATTGCGAGATCACTGGTCTCAAGGATGACATCCTGACCATTGATATTAACCGTCCATCCGTTGACTTTAGTGAGTAAGTCATTCGTATCGGTCGCAATAATATTGATCACATTCTGCAGCAAAGCTTGTTCTGCTGAAAGACTGGCCGCTTCGCGCACCGCTTGTTCCGCCCAATCAACATTTCGTCCACGCATCTCCGCCATACTACGAATATAGGCCACAGCATCATTGACGATTTTTTTTGTCATGGGATCGCCCGTTACAGGCGCTGGTTCTTTTTCGGCAAGCCCCTCTTCTTTATCTTCCTCACCATCATCAATGGCTTCATTTTCTTCCTTATCCTGTTTAGGTAGCATAGGCGGTTTCAAATCAGGGATACCGCCGATTTGTACCGGTGTTGCGGCCCCCAGGCTGGTTGCCGGAGACATGGCTGCGATATGCGAAGCATATAACATGTACGTACCTGCACTCGCGGCCCGTGCACCGGAAGGAGAAACATACACGACTACCGGAACTGGTGAGGCAATAATGGCGCGATTAATATCGCGCATTGCAGTATCCAGACCACCGGGGGTATCCAGGCGTAAAATAACAACAACGGCCCCCCTGTCTGCGGCCTTTCTCAGACCACGCTGGACATAATCACTCGTTGCTGGACCAATTGCGTCACTGACCTCAAGTATCACGGCAATACGTTTACCCTGTTCCGCACTAACGAGAAGCGATACCGCTAAAACCAGGATCACAACGTACAAAAACTTAAACAGCGGTAACTCTATTTTTATGCTATTCAACATTATCTGCATACACACTCAACAAAATCCTGTGTAGTCATTGGCCAGTGCCAACAAAATTTAGTATCTATCAGTATTAAGAATAGACTAAAGAAAGGCGTTTAGGGGCATTTTCTAACTGCTCTGCTTTAAATTGAGAGTTGGGTTATTGATGCAAACTTCACCATCAATGATGGTCTGAGCAAGGTGATAATAACGTTAAAATTTGCCTGATCAACTAATCCGTGTCTTCATGAAATATATAGCCTTCTTCCACCTCCTTATGATGTAACTCATCGCTCAGGCACTCACCATTTTTACTTCCACACAAGGGACAGCTCTCCCTTATCTCATCATCGAGATGCACTACTTTAAAACAATCATGGCAATGGTAATAAGGCATACTCCAAGTCTAGTTCAGGATCCTGAATTGCGCGACCCAGACGATGAAGAATATAGGACATGTCCGGGGAGGTGCCGGGGAAGGAGATAATCCTCTTTTTTATACGAACTCTTGCTGCGGAGTCGCTATGCTTGATCCGCAAATTCACCTTTTGTCTTGATGAGAATAAACACAGAGTTAATTACGAGGTTAACGATGGCTAAACCAGCCAACAGCCCTGGAGCATTGCCCCATTCAGCAATAAGTACACTGATGAACATTAACAAAAACATCGAATTCAAAAATAAAACAGCTGCTTTCATACTAAAACTCCTTAGGTTAATTAACCGGATCCTTGCGAACATACTTGCCATTATCGAATCTAGAAAAGAATTGTTCCAGCATAGGGTGAACAACAGGCTCTACGCTATCATCAGGTTCCAGATTTTGTTCAGCAACATAAGTGAAGTGTATGCTTCCATGAACTAGCACATGGTACCAGGGCTTATTTTTCGGGGGACGAGACTTTGCGACTTGTTCATACCATTCTTCCGTTGACTGGAAATTTGTATCCACGTCTACAATTACTCCACGATAATCGAAAAGTCGATGGTGAACCACTTCACCAACGGAGAATTTAGCCTTTGTAATATTCGTTACAGTTCCCATATATTTCACACCGTTAAAAGGGACTGACCCCTTTTAAGTTGTTCATTGTTTCCGTTCATTAAAATATTGCTCTATTGCCGCAACAAAGTTATCGGGTTCTTGCGGGGTAAATCTCAGATACTTCATAAATCCATTTTTACGCTCAATGCCAACATGTTTATTGAAATCTGCCCAATCGAGCTTTAATGCCCAAAATTTTGTTTTTATGACTGGGGGGTCAAATAGTGCTATTGAAATCATATCTTCATAATAAATCACGAACGTCTTAAAAAATAATCTGAATTGTAATTCTACACGATCTTCGTATACACGATATTCATTCCATAGACTTTTAGCGGAGGCTTTGGACACATAAGTTGGATAAACTTTCATTTTCTTAGCAGAAACATTTACCGAATAATCAACCAGTTCCCAGGCCGAATAAATCCCGTATCCGAAAACTGACCATGTCATTGTAAAAATTAATAAGGTCATCAAGAGAATAAGCGGCATTAGCAGGGCTGGGATTAGGAGTAACATAAGCGTGTGATCGACCAATCATGTGTTTTTGTAATCCCCAGGTAATGTCTAGTTCCATCTCTTCTGCGTATTTCAAATAATTTTTATAGGTTCCCATCCCCTGAAACCAGGCAATCCCCGGCTGATACTGAAGTATTTTTTCCTTTAAGACAGGCGCCCCTTCCCGGTAATCAGCAACACGTAACTCTTTTCCCATCCTGGTCGGCTTTTTAACCAAATCAGTAAAACCGATATTGTATTTGGTAAATAATTTGTCCATGGCCGCCGTCCCAGGCTCTAATTGCACCTCAGCAAGCCTTGAGCCGTTCAATGCTTTCCAAAACCGGTTGCGTGGGTTGGCATAATAATAGCCCGCTTCAACAGATATGGGAGAAGGATTAAGACCAATCGACATGAAAAACAAACCATCTCGACAATAATCAGGAAGGGTTTCCATTATTTAATAGCTCTAGTTTTCAAGACATGACTCCGACACGGCATACATTACAAGTATACTGCGTCTAGCTGTTCAGCCGAACCCTTTTATTCTGGTGGTGTGAAAAGACATCTTATGATGTCCTATTCTTGTGTATACTCACCCAATGGCGATATCAATGGAAACACAAGAAATCATCTTTGCGTTTGAAGCTGATAATAAAGACAACTTCGAGAGTTGGGGTAAATACGAACTCGATGAGTTGCAGGACGCTTATGCCGAATTTTCCAAAATACCTGAGGAAGAAAGAGATTCAAGCGCTGAGAAACGAATCGAAGAAAGAATCAAAGAATTAGAATCAGGGAAAGATCAGGTACAGGAACTTCGCCAGGAGGAAGAAGAAAAAGAAAGGCTAGCAGAGCAACAAAGTGAAGCCACCACAAAAAATGTAATATCAGAACTTCAGCCAGAAACTCAAGCAGAAGCTAAAGCTGAAGGGCCCAAACAAAAAACACCGATCATTATTGCTGGAATAATAATCGGTGTTGTTATTTTGATGTTAGTTGTCTATTTTCTCAAATAGTCAACCTCCCTGCTCATCCAACACATCTATTGCTTTTCTATCTACAATGATGGTATTCCTGTAGAATTCCGCGTGGTTCTGTGCTTTATACCGACTAAGTGGAGCAAGTAGTTTAATAGCAGCACGTTCACCACCATATCCATCATCATAAATCACTACATCTTCTTCGTTCATGATGCGTCCATCAAACACCATCTTTCCATCAGGATAGATATGAAGAATATCCTGGTCTTTTTCAGCGACAGGCTGATGTGTAGCAGCACAGGAAGCCATTAAAACACTGGTAAGTAATAATATGATAGTACGTTTTGTCATATATATTTCCGTTTTGTTAATCATGAATAAATTATAGTAGGGGCGATTATAAAGTACTGATAAGTACGTCACAATGCTGTGATATAAGAATGCAATATGCATCACAAAATAAGGCTAAATGACTGTTTTTAAAGGAGTGAGCCATCTTTCATTCCCTCTGAGAGCCACGCTCTAAACTGATCGGCGAATGATTTTGGGATTGCACACGCGAGTCTCGAACGATCAGGGATCGTCAACCAGAACCCTGTTTTTCCCCATGAAACTGAACCGTTAAAGAAAGTGACTTCCCGCACGGATGAAATCTCGCTGAGTTTTGTAGATGAAGGTTTGCCGGCAAGCGGATGAAGAAACAACTGTCCCTCTCCCATGACCACGATTCCTGCCGACTCAATGATTCCTCTCACAATCATGCCGGGTATGACAACACCTTCCTCGGCAGGAATTGAATCGCGAATACGAGCTATCTTTTTCCCGACGAATCCGTAACCGTATCCGAACAATGGAGCAAAACCCAGGAACCAGAGGGCGTGAAACCCTATCTGACCGATAGTGAGCAGAAGAACAACGCACGTAAGAACAGGAAGAACAATGGCAACGGTCACAAACATCTTTAGCATAGGCGGTTCCCACAGCCAGTGATCAAACAAGGTTCCCCTGCTGTTCTGATTCATGACGTTGTCAACGCATATTTCCAAGCTGCTCCGACATCATCTTGTTTATATCAATTGAATCTCCTGCACGATGTTTTTTAACCTTGACCCACCTGGACTGCAAATCACTCTCTGATGGCCAGTTTGTCACAGGGCCAGTCACATCTTCTGCACTCGCCCTGTAAAAATTCCATTCATTACCACTTCCTTGATACTGCATCGCTGCAATAAACGCCTCCTCCGATTCATAGTCCCCACCTGGATCCGGTTGTTCTGTATCCATGTCAATCAGCATGGCAATAACATCACCACCTGATCTATCTGGGTTTTCAGGATAGGCAACAAGACCCGCTTTCATAAATCGATTCAGTTTATTGCCGTCCTGGTCATATATGATCTCCGAATAAAGATAACCATTCTGTGCATCAGGTTCGGGATTCCCATCCCAGGCCCGATAAAGTTCTTCATCAATAAACTCACCAAAATATTTATTTTCGTATAACTCTTTGAATGAAACCAATGAACCCTCATTCTCTATCATGTTTATCATTTGCCCGGAATAGAATTTTTTTAGTTGGCTCATTGCTTTTGCTTCATTTGCCATTTTCATAGCATCACTAACAGAACCACATGAGCACAAGGTAAGCGTTATTAATGAGTAATATAAAATTCTAAGCATCGTATCAGCGACCTCATTCGAAAAAGTATTATAACTAATGTCCGCTATATACTGAAAGCGGACGTTCACGTTAAAGTAATGGCTGGCAGCTATCGGCTAAAAACGGATTAGTCAACTATCAATATTCTAAGATATTTTTGCTCTAACCACCTTTATGAATACTATAGTTCACTATATTATAGAATCACATTTATCTACCATAAACTTCTCTTAGATTGAGAACCGGAACAATGATACTAAATCGACTCTTACTTTTATCCATATTAGTCCTCATTGGAATAATCCCAATCTCGACTCTACGAGCAGATATCCCAGTGCCGATGATAATCAGGGTATTGTTCGAACAAAACGGTAATCCATATGATGTACCACTGGAATATACAATAGAATGCCTAGGCTGGCGTCACAGCAGTTACGCTGACGCTCCAGTAGACCAGCCTAAAGAAATTGTTTACTCTATCTCGGCAGAATGCCCAGGGTACGACTGCAAGAAACACTATGCTCTATATAATAACCCCAGATTTACGACTATTAGTCGTTGTGATATGAAAGTACGACTTTGGAATGAACAAACATTTACTATTGAAAACTACAGT
>JAKZTI010000043.1:0-3748 GCA_047517145.1 Gammaproteobacteria bacterium | reverse complement strand
CCGAGAAGGGTGCGCCCGGATCGAATGATAATCACCTGTTTCCATGGTTTACGATTGATAATAGAAAAAGCAAAAATGAGAAGATCATATTCGGCCATTGGGCTACGGTGCATTTGGGTAACATTCATGACTTTACCCCTTATAATGTATACCCCATTGATACAGGTTGTTTTTGGGATGGGGATTTAACAGCAATGAGATTAGAGGATGAAAAATTATTTAGTGTGCCGTCGCTGCAGGATTAATTAATGGATAGTTTCTTCTGTAGCAAATAGAAAAAGTAAACTGTAAAAGTTTTCTTACTTATCATGAAAACTATATGCACTGATATTACCACCCTAACCGTCGATGCTATCGTCAATGCAGCAAATTCCAGTTTGCTTGGTGGTGGGGGTGTAGATGGAGCCATACATCTTGCTGCAGGTCCTAAATTATTAATTGAATGTAGAACCCTTGGTGGTTGTAATACCGGTGATGCTAAAATTACCGGGGGATATTTACTACCTGTTAATTATGTTATCCATACAGTAGGACCAGTCTGGAATGGCGGTAATTCAGAAGAAGATGCACTGCTTGCTTCCTGCTATCAGCGCTGTTGTGAAATTGCTGCTGAACATCAGGATATCTCCAGTATCGCTTTTCCTTGTATTAGCACGGGCGTCTACCGATTCCCTTCTGAGAGAGCGGCAAATATCGCAGTTGATACTTGTGCAAGATTTGCTAACGCTCTTGAGATCACATTCTGTTGCTTTTTAGAAAAAGATTCTGATTATTACCGGGACATAATTAAAAAGTAACGCTCATACCACCAATCACACGGTAGTCTGGTTCACTCTGCAGACCATTCAGATTATTCACAACCGGTATGCCGACAGATGTGAATAGAGATACACTATGCCCTAAACCAACACGTAAGCCTGGAGAGATGTAAAGTGTATGGCCTCCAGTATGTTCTTCTGACTCACCATTGATGTCTACACGCTGTCTCGAGTCACCATTCAGTTCAACGATCATATCAATATAATCAATGATGTTTCCCTGATGTTTATGGTGATGGTGGTCATGCCCACCTTCAGGAATTGTCGTACGATATGAAAGTGCAAAATTGTAATTAAAAATGTCACCCAAGTCGGTGTCTTGTGACCCTTCCGTTACTAATGTATAGAGCACATTGCCGGAAAAACCAATATCTCCCCAACTCCGGTTATACGCCAGACCAAAGAAGGGATCCCACGAACCGGAACCCGGTTGTTGTTCGGCTTCAAACAAAGCTCCCTCTATTTCTCTGGCGCCGGTTTCACCAGTCGGTGTCTTAATGCCGACAAGAATCGCAGCATCTTGTTTTTCACTTTGATAAAAACGATATTGTCCGAATAAGGTCAGATCGCCTACTCCATTAGAATCCCCGGCCAGTTCAGCTTCACCTACGCCCATATCGTTATGTGCCTCACGAATGTTTGACCGATCAACATAAGGCATACTCAGACCAATAGTCAGGTCATCCGTCAAACCATAGGCAAGATTGGCAGATACACTTAAAAAACTATCAACACTATGTGCATCCTCATCTGCCGCACCTGCAGCTTCCAGAACCTCATCAGAGATATCATCAAGTTCTAGGGACTGAACACTCACACCAACGACAAACTTGCCTTTGGGTAAAGTCGCACCCGGGGTGGTCATAATGGCGCCCGTCGAACCGGTTTCGAAACTGGCGCTGGCGTGATCGGCCTGAACAGTGTGGATACAACCTAAAAAGCTGATGATAGAGAACGTGATAAAACGCATATGTTGCCGGGGCATCTGTTTGAAAAAACAAGTTGCGCAGCATAGCGAAAATATCGATAAATGCAATAAGATCGTCGGAAACAATCATTGCCATGCACTTCAGGTAGACACTCTGGATGTGGCGTGTCTATACTCAGCCTGGCTCTTAGCAAAGTCTTGTTATTTTCAGATTAAACAAAAGAAGGAGCGCCCATGAATATTCTATATCCATTATTCGGCATGGTGATTTTGACAATCTGTCTTTGGACTCTAGTTGTTTTTGTCCGGTTCAAACAAGTCAGCGCCGGGAATCTGAAGATCGAGTTCTTCGAGTTGTACGATGGCACAGGCGCACCGCCCGATGTCACAAAAACAACACGCCATTTATCGAATCTTTTCGAAATGCCAACATTATTTTATGTTGCCTGCCTGACTGCTCTCTTCCTAGAGCTTAATAGTGTATGGCTGGTTTATCTAGGTTGGAGCTATGTCATTGTTCGAGGCATCCACGCCTTTATACACCTTACTTACAACAAGGTGTTTCATCGTCTTTCAGCATTTACGCTGAGTAATTTTTTGGTTATTGCTATGTGGGTGATCATAATCATTCAGAGTGTTTGAGCACATGAATAAAAAAAGGAGTCGGAGCCTGTTACTTCCTCTCTAGCAATACAAAACTATAATCGAAATCATTCTCTTCTGCGGAATGATCCTGCCGCTCAATCTCAAGCCATTCAGCCTTATCAAACTCAGGAAAATAAACATCTCCGTTTACATCTGCATGCACTTCTGTCAGATAGAGTCGATTCGCATGTGACAATGCCTCAGCATAAATTCCTGCACCACCCATGATCATAACTTCATCAACATCTCCGGCAGCTTGAAATGCATCATCAAGGGAATGAACAATCGTACAACCCTCTGCATCAAAGTCTTTTGCATGGGTCAAGACAATATTCTTCCTGCCCGGCAGAGGCCTGCCGATAGACTCGTGTGTTTTGCGACCCATAATTAAAGGTTTACTCATGGTGATCGCCTTGAAATGTTTAAGATCTGCAGACAAACGCCAGGGAAGATCACCTTCAAGACCAATAACGCCTTTTTTATCCATGGCAACGATAATTGATATAATCATGATAATTCAGACAGAGATGGGGGCCTTGATAGCAGAGTGTGACTCGTAGTTCTGCAACTCGAAGTCTACATATTTAAAATCAAAAATTGAATTTATCTCTGAGTTTATTTCCATCATTGGTAATGCAAGTGGTTTGCGTGATAACTGTTCATCCACTTGTTCCAGATGGTTTAAGTAAAGATGCGCATCGCCTAAGGTATGCACGAGGTCACCCAGTTCAAGCTCGCAAACCTGCGCCATCATCATGGTTAACAAGGCATAAGATGCAATATTAAATGGCACGCCAAGAAAGATATCTGCACTGCGTTGATATAACTGACAGGACAATCTTCCATCAGCAACGTAAAACTGAAAAAAGGCATGGCAGGGCATCAGTGCCATTTTATCCAGTTCCCCAACATTCCAGGCACTGACGATTAATCGGCGCGAGTCAGGATTGATTTTAATCTGTTCGATTACATCTGTAATCTGATCCAGTGTTCTGCCGTCTGCTGTTTTCCATGTACGCCATTGAGCACCATAAACCGGACCCAGATCACCATCCTCATCTGCCCACTCATCCCAGATGCTCACACCATTGTCTTTTAAATACTTAATGTTGGTATCGCCATCCAAAAACCAGAGTAACTCATGGATGATGGACTTTAAATGAAGCTTCTTGGTGGTCATTGCAGGAAACCCGTCCTGCAAATTAAAACGCATTTGATAACCAAACACGCTGATTGTGCCGGTACCGGTTCTATCAGATTTTTCGATGCCATTTGCTTTTACATGGCGTAGTAAGTCTAAATATTGTTTCATTCTTCTATCAGATTAAATTGAATAATTGAGCACATAGTTGGTAGG
>JAKZTI010000042.1:0-3906 GCA_047517145.1 Gammaproteobacteria bacterium | reverse complement strand
GGATATTAGTCATGTTAGACAAGCCATTGGTGAATCTGGGGCAAGAACATTAGGTGAATACTTACATAAATTTGAGCAAGGAGAATGCAAACGCAATAGAAGTCACGAAGGCGGTTACCTCAGAACTGACAGAAAAATGTATCAGGAGGAACTGGAGAAAATCTGGCAACACCAAAGCCAGTATTTTACTCATTTGCCAGATGATTTTATGGCAGACAACAAAGGCATCAAGCAAATCATATTCTATCAGCGCCCATTAAAACTTAAGAAAGATCGCGTAGGCAAATGTTCACTGGAATCAAAAAAATATCGGGCAGCAACAGCCAGACTGGAAGTGCAACGCTTTCGTTATTTGCAGGATGTAAACAATTTACAGTATTTTGAACGACATACTGATAAATGGCTTAGTATTAGTGACGACGATAAACAAAAACTGATCCAATATTTTGAACATCATCCAAAAATCACCATTACACAACTAAAAAAAGAATTAAATCTAGATAAACCAACCAAGATAAATCTTGAAGCAAAAAACCTCAAAGGCAATGTTACCGCCTGTGAAATAAGAACCGTACTTGGTGAACAGTGGGACAATTATTCTGATGAACAGCGAAAAGCCATTGTAGAAGACCTGTTATCCATCAAGAAAAATTCCGCACTGAAAGCAAGATTAATTACCCATTGGCATTTGCCAAAAACACAGGCAGTAAAACTTTGTCTATTAGAGTTTGAACAAGGGCATAGTAATCATTCCTTAAAAGCGATTAATAAACTTCTGCCTTATTTAGAACAGGGATTACTTTACTCAGATGCTCGCATCAAAGCTGGCTATGACTATGAAGTTGTAGAAGTTGAGTTACAGGAAAAACTATGCGCTCCACCAGAAACATCAAATCCAATTGTTAATAAAGGTCTGCACGAATTAAAACGTGTCGTTAATGCAATAATTAAGCAATACGGCAAACCTGACGTTATCCGTATTGAAATGGCTCGTGATCTGGAAATGAATACCAAACGCTACAAGGAGAATGAAAAGAGACAGGCCGAAAATAAAAAAGAAAATGAAGCAGCAGTAGATGCCTATAAAGGCTTAAAATTAGGAAAATATCCAAGTCGTGATGACAAAATAAAATATCGACTCTGGAAAGAACAAGAGCATCTTTGTGCATATAGTTTAAAATCTATTCCAGTACATGTGATTTTTACTGCTGAAGTCGAGATCGATCATATTCTACCTTTTAAAAAATCACTAGATGATTCCTATATGAATAAGGTCTTGTGTTATACCGCTGAAAACCGTAACAAAGGAGATAGAACACCCAAAGATGCTTGGGGTGGAGGAGGTGACGAAGCAAAATGGAATCAAATCACCCAGGCGATCAGTCAATGGAAAGGCTTGGATAGCAAGGTCAAACGATTCTATCAAACTGAATCAGATCTGCAAAATGGAGATTTTATCTCCTCTCAACTCAACGATACCCGTTATATCGCCAAAGTCGCGCTGGAATATGTCAAACAACTTGGCTGTGATGTGTCGGTTACTAAGGGTTATGTGGTTTCACAAATACGTTATCAATGGGGATTGAATGATTTAATTGGTGAAACAGATAAAAAAGAACGTACTGACCATCGTCATCACGCCATTGATGCTGCAGTGATTGCCGCGACTTCCAGAAGTCTTTATAAAAATGCGGTTGCACAAATTCAACGTGACAAGCTCAAAGTTCCCCCGCCCTATCCTGATTTTAGATCCGAATTGGATGAGTATTTAAAACATATAATTGTATCTCATGCCACACAGCATAAATTGTCGGGCGGTTTGCATGAAGAAACAGGTGCAGGGTATATCGAACGACACGGTGGTCTGGTATATCGCAAAAATCTGGCACCTAATTTCACCGAATGGCATGTCAGTAGGATCGTGGACGACACGATAAAAGAATTGGTATTAGCGCATTTAGCGAAATATGACAACGATGCCAATAAAGCGTTTGCCAAAGGTATTACCATTTACCATAAAGATAGCAAAACTCCGATAAAACGTGTTCGTGTTTTGCAATCTCATACCACACAGAACAACTTGGAGCAGAGTAAGTTTGGCGTAAAAGATAAATCAGGTAACATTTTCAAATGGATGTCATACGGTAATTTGCATCATGTAGAAATACTCCAGCATCAAGAAACAGGAAAATATAAGGGGGAATTTGTCACCATGATGCAGGCCAGTCACCGGGCCAAAGGAATAAAAAGCGAGTTAAATCCTGAAGGCAAAAATCAATCCATAGTTAAACGCAATCATGGTGATGATTGGCAATTCATAATGGCTTTACACATTAACGATTTGGTTAGTGTGTCCGTCGAAAAAGATGAGCGTAAATTTTATAGAGTACAGAAGTTAATGAAAGATCAAGGGTATTTAGTTCTGCGAATAAATACAGCATCTACAATAAGTAATCAAGATGAAGAAATTCAATTGTCTATTCACAAGATTTATACAGAACTAGACCTTAGAATACATAAACTAAATGCCATAGGTATGTTAATCCATGATTAAACGCATTATCGATATTAGCGATGCGGCTTATCTTCATTTGAAGCACAAGCAATTATTGATCGACAAACAGGGAGAAAACATTGGTCAGGTGGCGATAGAAGATTTGGGTGTACTGATTCTACAACATCCTGCAATTGTATTGACTCAACAAGTGATTATTGCTTGCCAGAAGAACAAGGCGATAATCATATTTTGTGATGAAAAGCATTTGCCTTATTCGGTCATCTTACCAATAGCAGAAGGAAGTACTCTACATAATAAAATCATCAGACAGCAGATTAACATCACCGAACCAACCCGCAAACGGCTATGGAAAAATATTGTACAACATAAGATAAAACAGCAAGCTATAACACTTATACTACTGCGCAAAAATGCCACCCGGCTTAATCACTTACTTGCCCAAGTCAAAACAGGGGACAGTAGTAATTGTGAAGCCATCGCGGCACAAGCCTACTGGAAATTATTATTTGGTACTGATTTTAGACGAGATGTAAACCAGGATGGTATTAACAGCTTGCTCAATTACGGCTACGCAATTATCCGCGCCATGATAGCTAGAAGCATCTGCGCCGCAGGCTTACATCCGACGATAGGGTTATTTCATATAAATCAATATAATGCCTTGTGCTTAGCAGATGATATAATGGAACCTTTTAGGCCTTGGGTGGACTGGTTAGTTTACCAAATGGCACAAGAGGAAGATGTAGAAGTAAACCGGGAGACTAAACAGATTTTATTAGGCTTATTGACTGAATCCGTATTTCACGCGGGCAAAAAAATGCCATTTATGGTGGCGACGCATTATTTGATGGCAGATTTAAAGAGGTGTTATAACAAAGAACAAAAACAGCTTAAATATCCAGAACTGGAAACTAGGGTAGGTATGTGACTTTTGGTGGATTGCAGACAATGTGGATCATCGTATTATTTGATTTGCCAACAGATACAAAACAGGCCAGAAAGCAGTACACTAAGTTCAGAAAGCACTTATTGGACGATGGGTATACAATGATGCAGTATTCAGTCTATATGCGGCATTGTGCTAGTGATGAAAACGCCCAGGCACATGTTAAACGAGTGAAATGTTTCCTGCCCCCTGATGGTGAGGTACGTATAGTGAAAATAACGGATAAACAGTTCGGGAAAATCGAGGTTTTCTATGGAAAAAAACGCAAACCCACAGAATTGGCACCTGTACAACTCCAGTTTCTGTAGCATGAAGCTGATACTTTCACTATTTAAATCAAATGCTTATTTGCAGAAAATTGTAACCGACTAAGGTCTATCTGCAAATCACAACATATAATCCTCGCCGCCTTTAAGGTTTTTTATTGTAACCGACTAAGGTC
>JAKZTI010000041.1:0-22526 GCA_047517145.1 Gammaproteobacteria bacterium | reverse complement strand
TAAATAGCTCTTTAACTTATTGAAAAGTAAGAGATATTATAATTATTTCGTTATTGATGTTGCGCTGCATCAATTAACAAATTATTGGAGAATAACCATGAAATCATATATTGAAAAATTAACTGCACCAGTCCAAGAACTGAATGCAATCGCTGTTAAAAACATCGAAGAACTGACCGCATTACAACTGAAGACAATTGAGGAAAATGCAAAAGTTGGTGTTGAAACAATCAAGAGTGCTACTGCAATCTCTGACCTTGAAGGCTTTCAGTCTTTCCTGACAGAGCAAGCAGAAGTAGCCAAGCAGATTGCTGAAGGTATCTTTGCAAATGCTCGCACAGTTGCTGAGCTGAGCCAGGGTTCTGTTGCAGAAGTAAAGGGAATTGTAGAAAGTTCTTTGAAAGCAGTTAAATAATTTCCCGTAGTAAACCAACTCTTCCCCTAAATAGTTGGTCCCTGAAAGCCGCCTTTATGGCGGCTTTTTTTGTGGGAATAGAAAAAATTATTTGGTCTATAGCGGAAATTTATGGCAGTTTTCTATATCATCAGTTCAAATCTAATAAAACTCATTCTAATGATTTGTAACAGGTGAAATGACAAATAACGAGACAGAATCCACAAATATTGTTGTCGCAGCGATGTATAAGTTCGTGCACTTGCCTGATTTAAGGGAATTACGCGAAAAATTGCTTCAAGTCTGTGAAAACCAATCACTCAAGGGGACACTACTTTTAGCTGAAGAAGGTATCAACGGCACTGTAGCGGGGGGCCGAGAGGGAATCGATGCTCTTTTATGTTTTCTGAAACAAGATCCTCGATTTTCAGACCTCGAGCATAAAGAATCTATTGTGTCTAAGGTGCCTTTTTACAGGATGAAGGTCAGACTGAAAAAAGAGATCGTGACCATGGGCATTCCTGATACCGATCCAAATCAATTAACCGGTTCAAAAGTCGATTATAAAGAATGGAACAAACTTATTTCTGATCCTGAAGTGCTGGTTATCGACACACGTAATGAATATGAATATGAGATTGGCACGTTTAAAAATGCGATTTCTCCGAATACGACGACATTCAGGGAATTTCCTGAGTTTGTAAACAATGAGTTGAGTGGTGACAAGCACAAGAAAGTCGCAATGTTTTGCACAGGGGGCATACGTTGTGAAAAAGCAACGAATTATATGCTGAAACAGGGATATCAAGATGTTTACCACCTGAATGGAGGCATTCTTAAATACCTGGAAGAAGTTAAGCAAGAAGAAAATCTTTGGCAAGGTGATTGTTTTGTTTTTGATGGTCGCGTTGCCGTCGATAAAAATCTGGAACAGGGCAATTATGAACAGTGTTTTGCATGTCGAATGCCTTTAGCAGAAAAAGAATTACAATCAGATAAATATGAAAAAGGTATTTCCTGTCCGCATTGTATTGATGATATGACAGATGAAAAATATGAACGTGTCAGTGAAAGACAACGCCAGGTAGTATTGGCAGAAAAAAAACAGCAGCAGCATATCGGGGTGTCTCAGGAAAAAGCTAAAGCTGGCTACCGCTAATTAACAATGCAAACTACGCCTGTTCTCTATACTTTTCGACGTTGTCCTTATGCCATTCGGGCCAGGATGGCACTTGAATATGCTTCTATTACCTGCGAATTACGAGAGGTCAAATTAAGCAACAAACCTCCAGCAATGATAAATATCTCTAACAAAGGGACAGTGCCTGTCTTACAACTCGTGGATGGCAGGGTTATTGATGAAAGCCTGGATATAATGTTGTGGGCACTGGGGCAAACCGATCCTGATCATTGGTTGGACTTGGAAAAAAATGATGGCAGGTCATTGATTGATGTGAATGATCAGGAATTTACTCAGTATCTTGATCAATACAAATATTTCAAAAGATATCCTGAACATTCACAGTTATATTATCGCGAGAAAGCAGAAAAATTTATTGTGGTTTTGGAAACCAATTTGCAAGAGCATCAGGGTATCGGGTTAGTATCAATTCGACAGACTTTGGCTGATGTGGCAATTTTTCCATTCATTAGACAATTTGCACATGTTGATTGGGAATGGTTCAGTAATAGCCAGTACAAAAATCTGATAAGCTGGTTAGTAAAATTTGAAGAAAGTGAATTATTTCTAGCGGTAATGGATAAATATAAGCCGTGGCAAGAAAATGATGATGTAGTACTGACTCGGACAAATGAATTAAATAATAATGAGAGAGAACTAGAATGTTGAAAATAGATCATGATAGTGGTACTGCATTGAAGACGTTAATATTATTTTGTTGCCTTTTTGTAAGTTCATCTGTTTCTGCCAATGAAGAAGTAATAGCTGCAGACGTAGTTATAGAAACAAAATTTGGCAACATAGAAATGACATTATTCCCTGAGGTTGCGCCAGGCCATGTTGAAAATTTTCTAAAGTTGGCAAAGTCCGGATTTTATGATGGCACGATCTTCCATAGGGTCATTCCTGGTTTCATGATTCAGGGTGGTGATCCAAACAGTAAAGGCACCAACAGATCGAATCATGGTGCAGGTGGCCCAGGATATTCAATAGATGCAGAATTTAATGACAAACCTCACGTCAGAGGCGCTTTGTCTATGGCTCGTTCACGAGATCCTGACAGTGCCAGTTCGCAGTTTTTTATCGTGGTAAAGAAATCCAGTTTTTTGGATAATAACTATACTATTTTTGGTGAGGTAGTTAGTGGCATGGATGTGGTGGATAAAATCGTTTCACAGAAGAGAGATGCTCGCGATAATCCGATTGAACGTATTGAAATGACAATACTTGTAATAGAGCCTGAGCAAGAAGAGGCTGAGGGCGAAGAAGATCTGTCGTAGGCTGATTATTCATTATTTCAAATTAAAATAATGAGCAATATTCCTGAAAAGGTATCATTGCAGCAATCTGCATTGGTGATGGTATTGTTAAATGCTTTTACAACACCTCTGATGTTGTCTGCCGCAAATGTTGCATTACCCTCCATCGCTGCAGATCTAAAGCTTGATGCTGTGGTGATTAGCTGGATACCCATGGCCTTTTTAATGGCGAGTGCAATGTTTGTGCTAGTCTTTGCTCGTATTGCGGATATGGTAGGTCGCAAGCGAATCTTTCTGATCGGCACGGCATGCGTCATTATCACATCAGTTATTGCATCATTAGCTACCAATGGGACGTTCTTGATCACGGCGCGCTTTTTACAGGGCATGAGTGCAGCCATGCTCTATGCAACACAGGTTGCCATTATCTCTTCAGTTTTCCCCCCGAAACAGAGAGGACATGCCATCGGTATGACAGTATCGACCATTTATCTTGGTTTAACCTGTGGCCCTTTGCTTGGTGGTTTCCTGATTGATTACTATGGATGGCGCGCGAGTTTTGTCTTTCATATCCCGCTTGCAATTATCGTTTTACTTATTGGCATCTTTAAAGTTCCAGGAGACTGGTCTGCTGAAGAACCAGGAGAGTTTGATTTAACAGGTGCGGTATTATATGGATTGTCTATCGTTCTCTTGTGCCTGGGTGTTTCAACTTTACCAGAGAGTCGCGGTCTTTTTCTTTTGATATTCGGCATGTTCGGTATATGGTTTTTCATAAAGCTGGCAAGGCGAACAAAACATCCTATATTCGATGTGTCTTTGTTCGGGCGAAACAGGGTGTTTGCATTCTCATGTTTTGCATCATTCATCATCTATACAGCCGTTTTTGCAAATATCGTATTAGTCAGCTTGTATTTGCAATATCTAAAAGGCCTGTCTGCGACAATGACAGGCAGTATCATGATGGTTCAACCTTTAACAATGGCAGTTTTTTCACCTTTTGTGGGACGCTTGTCAGACAAGCTTGAACCTAGAATCATCGCATCAGTGGGGATGGTGATAACAGCATGTGGTTTGCTTATGTTGGGGTCGATGAATATACACAGTACAATCTCGACTTTAATAACCGCCTTAATTATTACAGGTTTCGGATTTAGTTTATTTTCATCACCCAATGCAAATGCCATTATGAGTGCGGTTGATAAACAATTTTATGGCAGTGCCACCGGCTCACTTGCGACAATGAGAATACTCGGCCAAATGACAAGTATGGTAGTGGTGACGCTTGTTTTCTCTATGCTCATTGGTCAGACACCAATTGAACCTTCAATCTATCAAGACTTGATGCAGGCTATTAGCGTCTGTTTCTTTATTTCTGCAAGCTTGTGCATTCCAGGTTTTATATTTTCTCTGGTACGTGGCCGAATGCATCAAGAAGTACAGACATAAGGCACATGGAGCTTACAACAGCTGATCATAGTCGTGATAGTGCAGGTTTAACCTATGTTTATCCTGTGATCTCACGTCGTTCAGGTGGCCTGTCCATTGGTATCAATCTTAACCCTAATAATGCATGTAACTGGCGGTGTATCTATTGCCAGGTTCCAGATTTGATACGTGGATCTTCTCCTGAGATCGATCTGCAGCAACTCCAAAATGAACTAGATGGTTTCCTTAATGACGTCATCCATGGTGATTTCTACGATCGATATGAGGTTAAGGAAGACCTTCGTACAATAAAGGATATCGCCATATCAGGTAATGGAGAATCAACCAGCGCTGCAGAATTCGATCAGGTTATCGAATTAATTGGTCAATCGATTAGTCGATTTGTTTTGCAGAATAAAATAAAATTCGTACTGATTACGAACGGGAGTCTGGCACATAAAGAAGTTGTGCAATCCGGTTTGGCAACGATGAAGTCGATCAATGGTGAAGTCTGGTTTAAATTAGACAGTGCTACAGATGCCGGATTAAAAAACATTAATAACGCTGGTATTTCTATTGAGCGTGTTAAAGAAAACCTGAAAATAGTAAGTGCGCTTTGTCCAACATGGTTGCAGACCTGCGTTTTTAAACTAGACGGTGAATTGCCATCCAGGAATGAATGTGAAAGTTATTTGCAGTTCCTGTTAGATCTGAAAAAAGAAAATATTAAAATTGATGGTATTCTGTTGTATGGTCTGGCGCGTCCATCCATGCAGCTTGAAGCGCCACGATTGTCAGCTGTATCAGAAGCGTGGATGAATAAATTTGCCGATGAAATAAGTCAGTTAGGTTTTCAAATGAGAGTCAATCACTGAAAATAGAATTTTGAAGCAAGGGTTAGTTCAGTAAGGTCTACATTAATTATTAAATAGCGACTGATAGTCTGGATAGCCCTCAGCAGCGAGAGTTTCCTTCTCTATAAACTTAAGAGAAGCTGAATTGATGCAATAACGCAAACCAGTTGGAGCAGGGCCATCATCAAAGACATGCCCGATATGTGAATCGGCCTGTACACTTCGTAGTTCAGTTCTAATCCCGAATATCGAAATATCTGTTTTTTCTACCACAGCATCGGCAACGATAGGGCGTGTAAAACTCGGCCAGCCAGTACCGGATTTAAACTTGTCTTTTGAACTAAATAAGGGCTCACCAGAGACGACATCAACATAAATACCTTCTTTCTTGTTGTTCCAGTATTCATTCTGGAAAGGTTGCTCAGTAGCATCTTTCTGAGTGACTTCATATTGCAGTTTTGTGAGTCTTTTTTTGAGCTCAGCCTTTGAAGGTTTCACATAATTAGTGCGGTTCTCTGACCACAAGGGCACGTCAGCTTGAGCGACGGTAATAGAGGAATTATTTGCGACTTCATCATTTCCTGTTTCTCCGGTAACTGATGCGGTCACCATTAGCAAGCCTGTAATGCCTGCAAGGACGGCGATAAGACTCCATGTTTTCGTATGTGATTTCATAGGCTATCTGCTTTTATTTGATCATAATATTTATTGTAGCTATTCGGACAGGACGGAACAGCCAGAGTTCCCGGACGATTTTACATAATGAAATTAATTAATATCGGTGTTTCATCCTTACATTTCATCCATACACAAGAATCATTGTATGAGATAATTTTTACATGCGTATTTTGACATATTTAATATTCTTTGCTTTTCTGATGACTGCCTGCGGGCGTTCAGATTTTGAAACTGCGATGGATGCATATCATCAAGGTAATTATGAAGCAGCCGTTGAAATATTACTGCCTCTGGCTGAATCTGGTGATATACAGGCACAAAACGAACTGGGTCAGATATATGAAAGTGAAGATGGAATAGGGCAAGATTATGAAAAAGCTTTTGCATGGTATCAAAAGGCGGCGGAGCAGGGATTGAATGAAGCGCAATACAATCTAGGAGTGCTGTACCAAAATGGTCTTGGTGTTGAAAAAAATCCCACTGAGGCTGCTGCATGGTATCTCAAAGCTGCAGATCAGGGTTTTATAGCAGCACAAACGAAACTGGCAAAAATGTATTTGAAAGGGACGGAAATAAACCGTGATTATTGGGAAGCCATGAAATGGACCAGAAAGGCAGCTGATGTGGGTGACCCTGAGGCGCAGGTAAATATGGGTTACATTTTTTATGAAGGTTTTGGTGTCACTCAAGATTATACCGAAGCTGAAAAGTGGTATCGCAGGGCTGCTGAGCAAGAATGGATAAGTGCACAGCATGTTATGGGCATTATGTATCAAAACGGGCATGGCGTAGATCAAGATTATTTTCTTGCGATTGACTGGTATCGTAGAGCAGCCAACCGTGGATATGTGTACTCCCAGAAGAACCTGATCAACATGTATCGTGAGAGTCTGGGTGTTCCAGAAGACAAAGCAGAGGCATTAAAATGGCTTCTTGATGCAGCGAATAAAAAACATGTGACAGCTCAATTCAGGCTTGGCTCAATCTACCATAATGGATACGGTGTTCAACGAGATGATATTAAAGCCTATGCATGGTATGGAGTTGCAGCAGCAGGTGGTATTAGATCTGCACAAAAATTACGTGATGAGATTCAATCACAATTAACTCAGGAAGAACTCGAACAAGCACGAAAACTTTCCAGGGAATTATGGGAGAAATATGGAAATACAGAACAAGACTCTAAAGCAAATATTAGAAGTCAATAGAACATTCTATGATGCCTTTGCTGCCGGGGACTTTTTGACAGTCAAGCAGACCTGGTCAAGAAGTCATCAAATCTCGGTTATTCATCCGGGAAGTGTCGCTTTGCATGGATATAAGGCAGTGATGGCAAGCTGGGAGCTCATATTTGAAAATTCAGGGTCACATGACATCAAATGTATTAATGAAAGAGTGTATTTGGCTGGTGAATCAGCCTATGTGGTTTGCAACGAAGTATTTCCTGAAGGCCAGCTGGTAGCAACGAATATTTTTGTCATTGAAAATGGCATGTGGAGAATGGTGCACCATCAAGCAGGCCCACAACCAGACTTGGGTCTGAGTAATGAAAACTTCAGTAATGAAAGTCCGCGGGGGTCATCTACTTCAATACATTGAATGATTTGAAATATGTCACTATGAAAATAACTAGCGAGTAGCAGCTTTACGACGCGGCTTTCTAGCGATTTTTCCGGTAGCTTTCTTTTTCGTTATTTTCTTCTTCGTGGCTTTTTTCTTATTTAGATTTTTATTTTTGGCGCGCGAATCTTTTACCATGTCACTTTTGTACTTAATAATCTTTGCCTGTAGTTTTTGATCACTTTGAGCAATAATTTCTACAGCAAGTAATCCTGCGTTTGTGCTGCCACCGATGGCAACACTGGCTACCGGCACGCCTGCTGGCATTTGTGCAATTGAGAGTAAGGAATCCAGTCCTTTTAATGCTTTACTTTCAACAGGCACACCGATGACAGGTAAAGGTGTCAGGCTTGCGACCATTCCTGGCAAATGAGCAGCACCGCCAGCACCAGCAATGATGACGCGGAGGCCTCTTGTATGCGCTTCCATGGCATACACTGTCATATCGATAGGAGTTCTATGTGCGGATACAACACGTGTTTCATAGGGGACTTTAAATTTTTCACAGATATCAGCTGCAGCTTGCATAGTTGGCCAATCTGAATCACTGCCCATAATAATTCCGACAAGAGCTTGTTTTTTACTCATTCCCGTCTCCAAAATTAAGTATATCTGCTGCTGCTTGTGCTGCCTTTTCCGCCTCAGCTATAGTTTCTCCCAATGCGGTCACATGTCCCATTTTACGACCCGGCATACTTAATTCTTTACCATAAATGTGGATATGTACACCAGGCATGTCCATTGCTTCATTAAATCCTGCAGGTTGGCCATTACCATGACCCTGTCCAAGTAAATTAACCATCACGGCGGCAGGTTTGACCATTTTAGTAGAGCCCAACGGCCAACCTAGAACAGCACGCACATGGTTTTCAAATTGGGAACATTCACATGCTTCAATCGTGTAATGCCCTGAGTTGTGCACCCTCGGGGCAAGTTCGTTAATTATAACCTCTCCATCTTTTGTCAGGAACATTTCAACGCCGAAACTGCCTATGGCACCGATAGCAACTACAGCACGTTGGGCGATATCGATTGCGTTTTCAGTGATTGAATCAGAAACAAGTGCAGGAGCACGAACAATATGGCAGATATGATCTCTTTGCACAGATTCAACAAGCGGGTAGGTCGCAACTTCACCATTTCGACTTGTGGTGATGATGATCGCCAGCTCAGAAACAAAGGGACAAAATGCCTCTGCGTACAGTGTTCGATTGTTACCATCCAGTTTATCCCAGGCGGCGTCTAATTCATTTTCGTTATTGATTGTTGCATTACCTTTACCGTCATAACCATTTCGACGTGTCTTAATGACGAGAGGCCAGTTAAATTCTTTTGCAACCTCTAGAATCTCTTCGCGTGATTCAATCGATCTGAAAGGAGACAGTGGTAGTCCAGCTTCTTGTAATGTCTGCTTCTGGATATATTTATCCTGTACCAAACCGATACTTTTTGCTGTTGGGAATAATGTGTGTCCAGCCTTTTCCAGTTCGGAGAGGCTATTAGCATCTACAAATTCATTCTCAAGGGTGATTACATCTGCATGTTCAGCCAGCTTCAGCAGATCATCAGGATTATCCCAGTCGCCGATAAATGTCTTTCCAGCCAGATTCATGGCTGGACCCTCCGGTTTACGTTCAAGAATGTGGATATCGCAGCCGAATTCCAATGCTGACAGTGCAGTCATCTTGGCTAACTGACCACCCCCGACAATACCAATACGTTTACCAGACTTAGTTTCTGTTGCTTTGCTCATTAATTTTATTATTGTGAAATTCGTACTGAAAAAAAGGCGTTATGATACCGAATTATGTGGATTTTGGGGGAGTTTATTTAATATATTTATGGTCATGAGGAAATTATTCTGATTCCTACTGATCATCCCGTAATGCGCCGTCGATGTGTAACTATCTGACGGTTATTTTTTAATGACAAGCTTTGGTGAGCGGTAAGTAGCAGACGCACACAAACCAGCAGAAAAATCTGCTGGCATTGCTGTATCGTCTGAGGCTAATTCCTTACAGTATATAGTTATGGAAAAGCCGGAATTGTGTGGTCTTCACCATAATCTTCGGCTTCCTCCTGCTTATTCAATACAAGTATAGAACATGATTTTCTGTTCACCGTGCCAGAAAATTGGCAATAGAGGTGGAGAAATGCTCATCAATGATGAATATTTAGCTGAATGATGGCTTTGTGAGTCTTGAAAATCACGATTTCACCCATATATAAGCTTTAAGATATTTGATAAATATGCTCTAACTACTTGACAGGTAACATAAATAGGAACAATATCGCGCTCAATGAAAATGAACTATATGACAAAGCAGGCCTTTATTTGGCGCCATACACCGCTGTGTGGCGTTTTTACGCACCTGTGCGTCATGGGATTTCGTTAATGTAATAGCTTAGATATTTAAGAAGAATTCCTAAAAGGCCGCAGGTGATTTCACCGGCGGCCTTTTTATTTGGCCAAAACAAACAGGAGGCTCGTATTGTAAAAATAGAGAAATAGTAATAAAATTTTTAATCACCAATGTAATTGTATGGTCACTCATCATGACCCAGTCCGTTTATGCTGGAAATGCTGATTACACCAACAGACACAACACAGTAAATGCCTGTGAATTGTTCGCTAAAGACGCCTATCAGGCAGCGGATAATTTTAATGATGGCATTGTGCTCAACGATATTCTGAATTTGATAGATGGTTCGCCTGTTTCAGATGGTAAGAAACATCGCGCATTCCAGGCAATTCAGTTCGTTTGGAAGAATCAACTGAGCAATCCTGTGATGGCCTATACATTGGCGATGGGAATCTGTTTGGAGCCAAAAAAGTTGATGGCGCCGCTCGATGAACCATGGGTTACTTCTCCACGGACAAGCAAGGAGTATTTCTAGTGATGATTGTCTTGCTGACATCTGCGGTCGTTCGTTGATATGAAATTACCGAACGACCGCAGATGGACTATATAACTCAAGAACCAGAGGTTAGTTGATCAATATTTCTGATGCGGTATCCGCGTCACGGCTATTCATTTTGCCAAGTAGCAAGGTAATTGATTTCTTACTCTTTGTTTTCTGAATATATCGTTCAGAAGTTATGATCAGTGAGAGAATATCTTCACTATTCATACCGGAGATGAGCTTGGTAAGCTCATTGGTGGTAACGCCATCTGGAACGGTCGGTATTACTTTATTGAGAATATCCAGTTTCTTCCGGGAGGGAAGGTCATTGGTGTTGTTTATTAGAGAGAGCATACGCGCTGATCGATAATCAGGAGGATTCTCTGTGGTGGTGGTTTTTGCTTTTTTAATAACGGGCGAAGCCTGTTTTTTTACTTTCTTGTTTGCTTTGGTGAATACTGCAATTTCAGATTTAAGTGCGGCAATTTGTTCCTGATATTTTCTATGTTCTGATTCTAATGTTTTCTCGTGATCCAGAATTAATTCTTCTTGAATTTCTTTAAGGAGTTCTGCTTCTTCTTCAAGTCGTGCCATGCTTTCAAATATCTGGTCGTTGCTACCTTTTTCTTGCAGATATTTTTTTTCCCAATCGCCCAACTGATAAGCAGATAAATTTTCCTCAAGATATTCCAGTTTCGTGGTGCTTTTCGCCAAAGCCTTTTCTAATGACACATTAACTTCTAGTACTTCAATATATCTATTCAACAAGTCTTGCTCGTGTTCGCTTCCTTGCTGTAGTTGTTGTTCCAGTGCTTCAACTCTATCTAGATAGGCGAGGGCGTTTTGGTCAGTAAGTTGCTTATCGTGAGTCCAGAACAAGGCCCACAAACCACTAACAATAATAGCTACGATAGTCGCAGTTATAACGATTGTGCTAGATTGAGACTTTGATATTGCATCATCCATGCAGGAGATTTTGGACAATGCCTGGCTTCAGGTCAATGATTATGCGAGCCAGATAGCAGGTTTAACTGGTTTGTTGATGGAATGACGATAGCTTATTTTAAAAAGTGCTCATTTCTTGAGTAATAAATGCATCAAGTTGTTTTGACCCATCTCCCTCGAAATTGATGAATTTCAAACCACACACCACATCCTCATTTTCAGTCTCAGGCAAGGGATTAGAATAGGATATCTTGCACAGCGCATTTATCCTCATTTCCATCTCGTACAGTTTAAGGCAAAAAGTAATATCCAGTAATGGTGCATTTGCTTCAGTAAAATCTTCATTGTCGGGGTTGATTTTCTTTAATGATTCACTATCAGCGCGAATTTGAATTCCATCAGGTGAAATATCATGAATCCTGGCATCAAGTTGATGTATTTTATAGAGAATATTCACCGGAGAATCGAGGATTATCCTCGGATAGTCCCGTTTTTCTTCATGATATTTCTGTGATTTTGATTTGTCCATTGCTTATGCCTGTATGTGGGTTTTCATTGTCCCCGAATTTAGAATCTGACACTACCTATTTCAAGGAATTGGGTCACATGTTGGATAAAAGTGATGGACTTTGTGAACCAGATCACAACATTTCGTGGACTATATATTTGTGATAGCGCCGATCAGACTTGCAACTATCGTGTTAAAATGAGTCTATACTTGGTACAGAGACGGTTTAATTACAGATAGGGTGTGCTATGTGCTCTAGAAACAGAATGATTTCCTTATTTCTCCTGGTATTGGGGTGCCTTGGGTACCAAAACACCCTGGCTGGTACTATCTATCAATGGACCGATGAAACTGGCAACATTAATTTCAGTGATGTACCACCATCCGATTCATCAGCAACAGAAACACATGAGTTCATCATCAAAATAGCAGCCGTCAATAATGTTGATTTTGAACAATATTCAATCATTAATCAGGCAGAACTAATGGCCGAATGGCGCAGACAGCTTGCAGAAGAGCGCCTTGCAAAAAAAAAGCTGTATCTTGAAGAAAAACGATTACTTCATGAGCTAGAATTGAGTAAAAGAGATGAGTTCTATGTTGACGAATATGTCCCCAGAGCCTACTATTATAATACTCCGTACCAATTACCGTATCGTCGTCACCATGGGGCCAATATACTTCCGTATCCGGCCCATCATGGACAAACTATCAACCATCATAGACAAACTATCAATGTGTCATCGCATAGGAGAACTACTAAAAAAATAAGTGTTGTTAGCTGCATTAACACTTAGGCGCATGGTCTACAGTCTTATCCGTTATGCATCCAGGTAAAACAATTATCTTAATCGCCTGCTGTTTCATTTACGGTTGTGGTGATTACCCGTCGGGCTATAAAGATGGCTATGGAAATGCTGAGATGAAACAATGGATTGTTTTCGGAAGATCAGAATACCTTGATGGTTTTGAGGCAGGTAAAGCTGAAAAATTTCAGCAAGACTGGTTTGCTGAAAATTTGACAGAAACAAATCAGTTACGGTTAGAATGTCCGGATGTGTTCCTCGTCGATCCAATCATTTTCCTACCTATAGATTACAAAAAAGTTGGTCTTGATACATATAAAATAGATTCTCATTAATCAATCTGTAAAAACATGTGTTTCAATATTTCGTTAATAATGAAAGGCGAATGTCGGAACCTTGTTGTTGAATATTGCTCACCATCACCTGCATGGCAGATAATGTTATTTGCGTCCCTTCATTGACATCTACTTCTTGTAAACGAAAAGCACCACGAATTTTAGCTACAGTGTACGTTCCCTGTGCCAGTTCTTTGGCTCGGGTACAAAATTCAACTGCATATTCAGGTCTATCTGATGCTAAATAACCGATGCAAAGATTATGATAAGCGACGAATTCATCTGCCGGGTTTAACTTTTCGGTCATTGCTCGATAAGCAAATTGAATACCACGGTTAACATGGTTTGTGGCAAGTTCTACGCTACTACGGTTTAACATGCTGGATGTACTGGACGTAAACCAGGTGATATCACCCTGAACAATACTACCTTGTGCCTGAGACACACTGATATTCGTTAAGGTAAGGATAAGTACCAGGCCGATTCTGTTTATTGTCTGTTTCATAATGCACCCCTTTTATCAATCTGTTGGAAGATGGCTACATTATGGTATATATTTATGAATAGTCTTCACCTATAATCATTTAGCAGATATAAATATATGAATAGGTAGAAATTATCCTGAATAAGCGTGTATAGATATGGATTGGCGAGCATTACAAGATGTAGTCACAGTGGCAGAGACGGGCAGTCTGTCTGCCGCCGCACGTCGTTTAAACGTAAGCCAGCCAACGGTTGGTCGTAGGATAGAGCAATTAGAAGAGCAGCTTGGTGCCTTGTTGTTTAATAGAACAGCGAGAGGGCTTGTCTTAACAAAGGTAGGTGAGGGTATCTTAGACCACGCGAAGCAGATGGAAGAGGGGGCCCTGGCGATCGAACGGATCGCCACCGGTGCGAACCAGGAACTTCAGGGGAATGTCCGTATCTCCTTGATTGAAGACCTCGGCATTCAATGGATTCCTCAAAAATTGAACGAATTCCATAAGGAATTTCCACAGTTAGCGATAGAAGTAAATATCGATAATCGAAATGTAGATTTATTACGTAGAGAGGCAGATATTGCAATACGACTCGCCAGACCAGAGCAGGCAGATTTAATCTGCCGTAAAGTAGGGATGTTGCACTTCGGCCTGTATGCTAGCCAATCCTATTTAGAGGAGCATGGAATACCTGAATACAGAAGAGATCTGAAAGATCATTTTCATGTGGGGTTTGACGAAGCAATGGGGCATACACCTCAAATTAAAAAACTGGAAGCATTATTCGATCAGGGCAACATCCGCCATCGCTCTAACAGTCACATGGAAATGGTCGAAGCCACTCGCGCAGGTTTAGGATGTACCGCACTTTGCTGTTTTATCGGAGATGCATATCCAGAACTACAACGAGTAATAGGTAATGAAATTGATTATGCACGAGAAATTTGGCTTGTGACCCATGCAGAAATAAATAGCAGCGCACGGATACGTACAGTATTTGATTTCCTCGGCAAGGCACTGGAAGAAGATGCAGGTAAGTTAAAAGGAGTTAACAACTCCCGATCATAATTTTATATCAATGTTCTGATATAACTACTCACAGGGGCTAAAAAATCACCATCCTTCCAATATTCGCCATGACTCAGAGGATTCCAACTTTTGAAGAGGCCTCCAGCATTCATTTCATGATCTTTAACGAGATTTTTATATTCATTGCTTAAGGGTTTTAAAGGCCAACCTAATACATCATCTTCATCATAATAATTATGCCATTGAAAATCAGTATTAAGACTAGGGATTGGCTTAATGACATCATGTCCTGATACAAAGATTGGAATATTACAACCTGTTGTAAATAATCGTTTGACCGTCTTCCCCCTGGCAAATCTATTTAATGCACTGCCCGCAGGTATCCCTGGAGGTTGTCGCTTCCAAATCCCCGCACTTGCACCACTTCTACGAGTTGAATCCCATAGATAATTAGACAGAACTTGGCAACCCAACGAATGAGCTATCAATACAACGGGGCCAGCCCTTTGTCCAATGGCATTGTACGCATCAACAAATGCATTCAGGATCAGTTGTTGTACTTGCGTATATTTGCTATTTGCAGTTTGTTTATTTGATTCAAGGCTAGCACCATCAGCAAAGCCATATAGAAGAAATTTCCTCAATTTCATCCAGTCTACATGTGATCGTGTACGTCCCCACACAGCTTCCTGGTTAGCTTGTAGTTTGTCCTGGAAATAAATAGGAAAAAAATGAACATCATTTGACCAGGCACTCTGACCAACACGATCAGCAAGGTCTCTGCGAATTTGGTTCGCATAGCCTCTTTTTGTGTCACCCATTCCGTGAATAGTAATAACTGCGACTTTTTTCATATGCTTTCTCTGTATGTTTGAATCTGACCTATTTTATTTTTTGTTGTACAACAGGAGACACATGCCATCATCTCCCCCGAAACGATAGACTAAAAAAATATTATTCTTAATTGACTTAAGACTAACAGAGCTTGTCCATTTTAGAATCCCCCAAATGGGGTAAGTTTTAATGCACCGATTTAGTGCTTATCTACTATAATAATTTAATTGGAGATTTCTGAATCATGTATATAAGAAGAGAAATATATTTTTTGTTCTGTGCCTTTCTCAGTTTGCTCATGATCTCGCCACACGCTTTCAGTGGACCCTGTGAACCAACTGAGCAAATGTCTATGGGCACACACCACAAACCCATAACACAACAAAAAATCGATATTGGACAGGGACTGCGCATCAAGGGGATTGTTTTATCTGCGAAAGACTGTTCACCCATTGAAAGTGCCCGGATCGAGCACTGGCAGACCAATTCAAATGGCCAATATGTGGACAAACTACGTGCCTGGTTGTTGTCTGATGCAAATGGTAAATTTGAATTCGAAACAGAATGGCCGGGAGCACCCATTCCCCATATTCATTTTGTTGTTCATGCAGAAGGGCATAAAAAATTAACCACCCAATGGGTAGGATCTAAAATAATAGAAAATATAAACCTGGAACTTATACTTGATCCTTTATAAGCTCAGCCAAATCAGCCAGTATTGCTTTAGTTAGTATTTCCCCTTTCTCGATCGTCGCCAACCTCGCATCACCAATCACACCGGACGGAGAATAGTTTGGTTTATCCGGATCATGCGGATTTAATGGACCGGCAACCAATTCGGCGTCAAAATTTTTGGCTTTTGTCATATCTACCTTGTCCGGCGCAAGCGTTAACATGATAGAAGTCTCAATTTCATCGGCATGCCCACCGACTGACTGTTGTTCTATTTCATTCACTGCATTGGTAAAATTGGATCCTGAATAGGCATTAAATAAGATAATCTGTCTATCTTGATTTAATTTGCCGAGCATGTTTTCCAGAGGACGCATCGTACTTATGCCAGTGTTGAGTATGATGATCCTGTTTGCACCCGCCCGTAAAATACTCTGCAAAATATCATGCATACTTTGACTAAATGTGTCTTCCGAGATACTACAACTGCCCGGATATTCAACAAATTTCGGGTAAAAACCATATGATATTATTGGCCAAATGAGTGATGGGCAGAATAGCGAAGTCTGTTGTGCCAGCCACTCTGCCTGTATGAAATCGGTATCCATAGGTAGATGGTGGCCGTGTTCTTTGCATGCTGCCCCAATTGGCAGAACCGCAAGATACCCTTGTTCGAGATACTCTTTTACCTCAGGCCAGGTTAACTCTGCAAGCAGATATGAAGTATTCAATATATTTGCAACTCAATCAAAAAAATGTGGCATGCACTAACGCAACTGTTCCATGGATGGAAACGGGCTGTGGATAAACATAGAACATGTAATTTCAAGTAATCTGTCATTTTGATTTCTCATGTTATTCCGCTTGAGTGTTCAATACTCGGTGGGTACCAGGCAACAGATCCGCTATTGCCAGGCAAACCAGCCCGAAGGGCAGGTAACCTGCATATCCCAAAAGTGGCATCTCGAACAGGTGAAATGCCTGCACATAAGGAACACTATATTCCCAGTGGGCGAAACTCTTTACATTCCAGAGTTCCCAGAAGAAACCACAGCAAAGTGCAGCCAACGCAGGCAACAACACCGGTTGCCAGTTGCCGCGTGCCAGTACGGAGAAAACGGTTTTCCCTTCAATTAAATACTTTAAGCCGGCTACCACGAACAAAGGCGCAATCCACACCAACGGAAACAGAATTTCCGGCCAGAATGCGGCCAGACCCAGGGTGATTGATCCACCCAGCCAACTGGCGATTGCACATGTTATGGGTTGTGGTGTTTGCAATTTCCATAACTGCTGGGATGATCGATTGAGACGAGAAAAAGTATTCAAGTATTCTGTGGTGCTGAGTACCGCAGGCAAAACAGTGGCATAGGCAAAACTGGAATGAATGATGATTTCTGCTGTGCTTAATTCTTCCGTGCCGACGTAGTGCCAGTTCCTGATAAAGGTATTCAGGTATTCGTAATACCACCAGAAGGCCCCACTCAACACAAAGAGACTGAGCAGGTAAAGAGGTTGCCGAGTCAGTAAACAATAACCCTTTCGAGAGTGTGTGAGGGCATTGATGATTAAGATGTAACCCAGCCAGATGGGCGTGAAGGTATAAACCTGAAAATCCGTAAACCAGGCAAAGCGGTTCCAGGCAAGTATCCAGAAAATAATGACAAGCATAAAACCTGATTTTCCCCACCAGGGCAGACGAGACTGTATTTGATTGGTGACTGGGGACTGTTTTATGGAACGAAAGTTTACCGCATAAACGAAGAATGCAAGAACGACAATAATAAAACCGGCCATGGCAAACCAGGCGATCCATGAAAAAGGTTCATGTTGCATAGGAGAGGTTATATGAGGAAACACCAGATATGTTGCTACATCATGACCTGCCAGCCATACACCAATAAGTGGCATCCCTAAAAGGAAGACACTGATCAGAATCAGATTTACAGCAAGGCGATACATATCAACATAAGAGAATAGAGCAATTTCAGAATAATTATTCTGAAATTTATTGCTCGTGTCGATAGCGCCAAACGATGCAATAAATAATTAAATTTATCACAATGACAGTGGAGCCAAGAAGGATTTGAACACCAGTTGTTAGTCCTGGCGGGTAAATAATCGGTAGTAGATAATGCTGGATAAAACTACTTTCATAATTTGTGGCATTAGCAAGTTCACGAAAATAATTCTCAAGGTAGGTCAGTGGGCAAATCCAGCCAAAAAATTCAATTAATGCGCCCCATATGGCACATGGAATATGTGCCCACATGACTTTATGCCATTTTAATACAATCAAACCACCGAATATGACAAAAACAATAAATAATGCATGAACGGTCAGAACAAGATCGGCTAAAAATAAGGTCATCTCAGTAAGTATAATGCAACAGACTGAAGAGAACGAAAGAACCTAGCCTTCTTTTGTTGCTAATAGTTCTCTCAGCTTGTTTGCACTTTGGCTATGATCATTTTCCGAAATTATACTATTTGCAGTTATGTAATCCTGTTGCAGGTATGAAAGTGTGGCAACCATAAAGGCATTATCAGGATTGTTCTTATTGTTATTCAACAATAATTTATAGTCTTCGGATAAGGTCTCTATCCTTGATCTAATATTTTTTATATTTATCTTATCCAAAGCAGTCACATCTATCCGTATTGCCTTACGCATAGCACGAGTTGCTCTGTCCATCTCACCATTTGTTGCTGCTGCAATGGCAAATCCAACTTTTGGAATGCCTGAATTCATGTTTTGTTGTGATTGGATGGCAAAGATATCAAGTGCGTAGCTTGCATTACCTTTTGCTAGCGAGTCCCAACCTTCATTATTACTATAAATGTAAACCGGTTTTGATTTAGATTTATTGTCAATTGAAAACTGTCGTGGTTGAGTCTGGAGAGTGTAGGATCTGGATTGATTGTAAGTGGGTTGCTTATACGTATGAGTTTTGCGAGTGTCCCTATACCGATCATTATCGTTATCCAGGATTTGTGAAAGTACTGCGACACCTAATATTCCCAGAAATACATACCCTGCCGTCCCGATACCGCCGTGGTGACTGTAATAGGCGCTATAACCATACCCATGGTGTCCGTAATGCCTGTAGCCATGATATCCATAACCATGGCCATAATGATAGCCATGTCCACCGTATGCGACGGCATAGTTTGGACTCGCGGCAAAAAGCAAAAGAGAAAAGAAAAACAATTGAAGGGTTCGTCGGATCAACCGATATTTCTGACTGTTATACATGTACTAATAATAGCCCATATAAGGAGAAAAGCCTTCACCAGGAGGCTTGATTTTCACTTTCCCCCTACAAATGTTTGTTGACTGGCGTATTATAATCAACGTGAATTTGTTCAACTTTTGGGAGGGCTAATTCAATGACTGAAGAAGGTGAATACATTGTAATTGTTCATTTGATTCATGGTGAACCGATAAAATTCAAGGTAACGCCCAATACGGCGGAAATGATGGCCAAGAAGCAGGACATCGAAGCTGCACTTAATCGTGTAACTATGGGTCTTGAAATCGACGGAAAATTTTTGATGATTCCTTATTCTAATATTAAATATATCGAGACCGATCCTTCTCCACCAGAGCTGCCTGTATTTGTTTTACAACGGGCAGTATCTATAAATTAGTAGCAGTCCCATATAAATTATTATTTGAATTTTCTAGAGTGTTTTAGCCTGGGATCATCGTGGTCCAGATCAGCCTGTACATCATCACGACTGCGATGAAAAACGATCTCTCGTCCCATCACATTGCCGACATAAGCCTGTGCGTTTTTAGTAGGAGTTAGATCGCATTTTACGCTATGAACACCCTCACCAATGATGACAGTGATTTGACTTGCGCGTTTCTCCAATACAACTACATCCATAGCCTGTTCGCTTTCCGTATTTATGACCGTAATCGTTTCGCTATGCATGGAATCAATATTAAGGGAATTAGGTAAGTCTGTCTCCTAATATTATGATTTTTCATGAAAAATTACCTAAAACTTGTTTGTATTAGGCCCGTATTGTGTATTATTATCAGGTCTCATGCGACATCAACCTAGAGGGTTAGTAATAGAAGGTGCTTTTTAATAGCGTATAGAGACATCATCGCCTATTGTTACTATTTGGCCTGACCATGAATAAAAAAGTAGATTTAAAAAGTATTCTTATACTTGATGATGATCAGGAATTTAGAACGCTCCTGAAATCACTGCTTTCAAAGTCTTTTCAAGATGTCGAAATCCATGAATATGATCCGATAAAAAAAGGAGAGCCTGAAAAAGGCTTCGACTGGAGTATGTTTGATATCCTTATTCTGGATTATTACTTATGTATTCATGGACTGACTGGCCTTGACCTGTTTCAAAAGCATCAACAATCCCCCGGGTTCCCACCCACAATAATGCTAACTGGCGCAGGCAATGAAAGAGTTGCCATTCGCGCATTCAAATCCGGTATTAAAGATTACATACGTAAAGATGAGCTAAATGCAACAAACATATCTGAAGCAATTAACAAGGCTTATGAAGAACATCATGTAAAACAAAATACGCAGCGTGAATTACAGTTAGCTGAAAAGCAGATTCTGGCAGATCGTTCAAATCTTGAAAAAGAAGCCGATATCATAAATATACAACTGCAAAAAATTGAAGAAGAAAAGCAAATCAAACAGCAAGGCATGGCTGAAGTTGAGCGAATAAAGAGCGAGGCTGAAGCACAAATCCAGATAGAACGTTCAGAGCTTGAAAATCAGGCAGCTGACGTAAACTCACAGCTTCAAAGTATAGAAGAAGAAAAACGCTTGCATCAGGATGCTATGGATGAAGTTCAGAGGATGAATAATGAAGCTGAAGAGCAAATCCAGAAAGAACGTGCAGAACTTGCAAAAGAAGCCGCTGCTGTGAAGCAACAACTTCAAAATGTAGAAGGAGAAAAACGCTTGCATCAGGATGCTATGGATGAAGTTCAGAGGATGAAAAATGAAGCTGAAGAGCAGATTCAGAAAGAACGCTCGGAGCTTGAACAAAAAGTGTCAACCGTAAACGCACAAGTTCAAAGTGGTGAAGATAATGAACGAACACGTCAGGATGCCATAGATGAAGTTCAGCGAATAAAGAGCGATGCTGAAGAGCAGATTCAGATAGAACGCGAAGAACTTGCAAAAGAAGCTGCTGCTGTGAAGCAACAACTTCAAGATATAGAAGAAGAAAAGCGTAAACAGCAGGACGCCATGGATGAAGTTCAGCGGATGAAAAATGAAGCTGAAGAACAGATCCAGAAAGAACGCTCGGAGCTTGAACAAAAGGCGTCTGCCGTAAACGCACAAGTTCAAAATGGTGAAGATAGCAAACGGACACGTCAGGACGCCATAGATGAAATTCAGCGAATGAGAAGTGAGGCTGAAGAACAGATCCAGAAAGAACGCTCGGAAATTGAAAAAGAAGCTGCTGCTGTGAAGCAACAACTTCAAAATATAGAAGAAAGGCGCATGCAGCAGGATGCTATGGATGCAGTCCAGCAAGCAGACAGTGAGACTGAAGCACAGAGTCAACAAGAATATTCAGAACATACAAAAGAAATTGCTGAATTAAAGGAAAAATTATTAAAAGCAGTGAAAGGATATAGAAAGATCAAGAAGGAAAAGGCTGAAGTAAAGGAAAAATTCTTAAAAGTAGTAAAAAGATATAAAAAGACCAAAAAGGAAAAGGATGAACTTTTACAAGAGCAGGCTGATTTTAAAGCTGAACGCCAACAACCTGAAGCAGGAATCGCTAAAGCTAAAGATGAAATTGAAAAAGCTGTGAGCACATCTGAAAAAATTGAGGCGGGCGAGGAAAGTATCGATTCTTCACAATTAGATGTAGTGATAGATTCAGGCCAGCAGTCACAAAGCGATAGTGTGGTTGCTGAGAAGGCGGAAGAAGTTAAGTCAAATGATGAAATCCTCGATTCTACTGAGCTGAGTGATGCAATAGATCTATATGAAATGTTAGATCCGGAACAGGAGCCACAGAAACAAAGTGATAGTGAAGTCAGCGATAAATCTGAAGAAAGTACAACAAGCGATGAAAATCATGATTCTACTCTCATACTTGATGGCGTTGATCTGGATGAACTATTAGTTCTAGATGAAGAGACAGATGCAAAAAGCGATGAAGAAATTAAAGAGAAGTTAGAGGACATAGAGGCAAGCGAAGGAATTGTCGAAATTACCAAAATAGATAAAGCAATATATCCGGATGAATTGTTAGATGCAGATGAATTATTAGATCCGGGCCAGAAGCCTGATAAACCGAAAAATGGTCAGAGCTAGATGAATATTCGTAACTATAGCCTTGAACAAATTAAAGCACTTATTGTAGAAGGCTCCGATCTTCTGGTGATTACCTCACCGGCCAGCTCGGGCAAAAATGCATTATCCGGGCAGGTAGAATCAATAAGAGATCCATATTGGAGAACAAGTCTGGTTCTTGCTGATGCAAACACTAATATAGAATCACTGTCTCACGAAATAATCAAACAGGCTTTACCCGATCAATTTAGCGATAAATCACCAGCAGTAAGCCAGGTGCATAAGTATCTGGAGTAT
>JAKZTI010000040.1:0-7802 GCA_047517145.1 Gammaproteobacteria bacterium | reverse complement strand
TCCAGAAGTTGTTGATAAATAGCGCTAATGAGTCTTTTCATTTCTGGACTTGTTTGCACTGCAGTTAGTTCTTCACCTGACAATTGTTGCCACGATGTGACAAATGCACCCAGATTATCCTCTGTCCAGTTTTTCTTCTGGATGAAATCAATAATTAAATTTTGACCTGCGGAGGGTTGGGCTACCTGTTTATTAATGTCAGGAGGCGGAACGTCACTGCTGTCAGGTAATAATAAAATTAGCATTGTGATGACACACAAGCTAACGAAGATTCCTGCAGCAATAAAAATATTTTTATGATTATTTTCTTTGGAAGATGGATAACTCTTTACTGTATTTTGTATTTGTGCTGGTTTTTGTTCTTGTGCTGGTTTTTGTTCTTGTGCTGCTGAATAACCAGGCACTGTTGCAGTATCCTTTTCCTCGCTAGAAAACTGGGTAATTATATTTTCTCTTGTATCCTCCATATCCTCAGGAGTGATTTCAAACGGAGCCAGATACTCACGTGTCTCAACTTCAATCTTACCAGCACAAATTCCCTGAATTAATTCTCTTCTGGATTTGCGATAGCTGTCCCGATCAATCACATTTTGGGCATACTCTTTCGCAAGACTGTGTAGATCTTTCATCATTAATATTGGCTCTGTTTTATTCGAGCTTGGTTTAATTTATTTCTACTTTATCCTGCTTCTTCCAGGACCAGGCGAAAACCTGTCACGTCATCAGCTCCACCGCTATGTTCTTTGCTAAACGAGATTTCACATTTGGAATGTGCATCCTCAAATGCTCCTCCCCTGGCGGTAATTTTATCACCATCAACAACCCACTCCTGAACATTGCCTACGTAATTTTTAAGTCCCCAACCATTTGACTGTCCGGTTTTGATACTTACTATTCCTGTGCCTTTAATGACCTTGTCTCCAAGGGCAACTCTGCAGTTATAGTCTTTTTTAGGCTGTTTACCGCCAGCGTTTGCTGCATATTCCCACTCGCTTGTTGTCGGTAAGCGATATGTTTTACCGGTGCGCTCGGATACCCAGGCAGCATAGGCTTTTGCTTCAGCCAGTGAAATTTCAGTAATTGGGTTATTGAAGTTTTCTTTATTTTTCTCTGGCGTACAAGATTTTGAAATTGCACAGTACTTGCCATAATCACCTACGGAAATTTCATACTTACTGATGGCAAAATTACTGTTGAATTCACCTCCCGTTGGTACCACTACCATCAGGGGACCTCGCCAGCCAGTATTAACGAAGTCATAGCAAATTGCCTTGGCACGTTTGCCATAACCTGCAAGTCTTTTCTCACAACCCCTGCCACTGTCCGATGGTTTCCACTCTTTGGGAGCGACCCCAGGTTCTGCTGTGGCAATAGATTCCAGATCAACTACTTCTTTAGCAATCACCTTCTTCGCAGCTGGCCTGTTAGCCGCGATTAATTCGTCAAGTTCCGTCGCAGCGATATCGAAATCCGGATTATCTATCCAGAAAGACTGGGCACGAGAGATAAATTTCTTGACTGTCCTCAATAGTGTGTAATCCGTACCCGCCGCATCCTTTTCAGCCTGATACGTGCTAAAGGCTTCATTTGCTTTTGTAGTACTGGCTTCTAATGAAGCTCTGAATGCATCAACCTCAGGATGATCAGGAAATTCCGTCAGTGCAGCCTGCAATATCGCATTGGCTTCAGTTAATTTGGCTGTGTTCAGGGCAGTCGCCGCGACTGCAGCATTCGGCCATGGCTGAAGTTTCAGTTCATTCTTGAGGTCTTCAAGTACGGTGCCAGGGAAAAATATGGCCGCGTTTGTTGCGAGTGTTGCGGCCGCATTCTCATTAGTTGTTCTTAAATCATTGATACGGTCTTCCAGGCGTTTAATCGAACTCTGTCTGAACTCACTGAATTTAAGAGAACTGGATATCTCACCAATCTTTCTTTGTACGCCCGCATTATCAAAGTTAATCGCTGTGGTGAACTGCTCGGTTAAATCGACAATGTTTACCTCGACGACGTATTCTGTTCTGGCATCTTTAAGCATGATGTTGGCCGGGTTTATTTTCATGCCCTCATCGGCAAATTTCAGTGCATTGACATAATCTTTTGCCTCAAATCGGTCTTCAGCTAGATTTGCATAACTTAATGAAAGTAATCTGGGTGCTTCCTGGGTAACAAATACTTCATCAGGAATTTCTGTTTGCAATTGCTCATAATACTCAAGTGCTTTGGCAATCTGGTTCGCCTCTGTCTGAGCCTTGAAATCTTTTATCAGACCGTCAACCAATAATTGTTTTTCATGTGCGGCTTCAGCTTCTGCAATAGAATCTCTCATGCTGAAAATATCCGCATAATCTGGTGCAAAGCGCTCACCTCTATCGATAAAGCTTTTGGCAACATCAAAACGTTTGGCATCAAGTGTTTTCTGTGCCTCATCAATATAGAGCCTGGCTATTGATTCACGGATATTTCCAAGATCAGCTGTTATTGAAGAATCTTCTTCAGACAGGCTGTCAAGTTCTCTGACACTGGCCAGCATTTTCGATTCCCACTTGGAATCTTCCATGTTGGGAGATGCAAGTGATTCTTCAACGATGGATTTGTCAGTAGCAACAATGGTCTGAATAGCTGCACTTCGTTCCGCACCCTGGAGATGCGCAAGTTTAATCTGTGTTAGCTCTTTGCCAAGTTGTAAGGCACTCAACATTTCTCCATATTCATTGGCGAGTGTTTCGGCATCGGTTCTGCTGCCACTGGCCAAAATATTTTCAAGCTCCTGGTTCACTGTCTCTTGCATGGAAGAAGCAATCGGAACTAGCGTACTGCTTTCTGCATCGAGTTCGGACAGTTCTATGACGTCGGTTTTTATTTGCTGATAATCAGCAAGTGACGTAAGTCCAACGGCTTGAGGATCAAGTTTTCCTTCCAGTGCGACGATCTTGACTGCTTTTTCTATCTTGTTTCTGGCATCAAGCAATTGCTCGTCTTTTGGCACGAGAGCAATACCAGAAGTAATCAATGTCATCGCCTGTTCAAGATTCCCCAGGTCGAAAGCGTTATTTGCCAGTAATCTGTACTGGTTGCTGGCACGAAGATCTGTCAGTAAGGAATCATTAGGATCAATCTGGCTTCTGATCCTTTCAAGAATAGCTTTGGTATTATCGAGCATCGTGGAATCATCCTGCTCTTTTGCCAGGACAAGAGCATCTGAATACTCAGTGTAGAGTGTACTCAGTTGTTGTTTCTTGTTGGTTTCAATATGTTTTGATTGTTCTTCATAAAACTTCGAATCTGGATAAAGCTTGCCAGCTTTGGCAAGTATCAGTTCTGCTTCAGGGAAGTTGTATTCGTCACCTGTAGTGTCAGTAAGTCCAGTGATTTCATTTATGAAGTAGGTTTGAATTGCCGTTCTTGCATCATCAATAATTGCTCTTTGATCAGTTTTTTCCAGTTCATTAATTGCTGCTAAACGATCGACTATTACCAGTGGGTTGCCGGTATTGATATCGGCAACAATCTGGTCGATTTCTTTCTGATGATAGTAATTAATTACAGGCAGTGTCCCACCAAGACCGATGGCCACAACAAGTATCGCAGCGACGGTGAGTGGGCTTTTATACCAGATATACCTGTTTTCAAATTCCTCAAGGAAATGTTCGACAGTCGGGCTACGATCCTTACGTTCAAACGCGATAGCTCTTTGCAAGGCACGGTTTTGCTTTTTCTTTAAGCCCTTAACGATGGGTGGTTTGAGGTTATTTTCTTTCGCCTTGTTGGCGGGTAATTTATTAAAAGGATGTTTGCCCGTCAGTAGTTCATAGCACATACAGCCCAGGGCATAGGTGTCATCCCGAGTATCCGGTTCTTCACCTTCCAGCATTTCGTAACTGGCATAGGCTGGCGTCAATGCACCTAATTGACCAGGGTCAAACAGCGTTTTTTCAGTCTCACCAGTGACCGGATTTTTTACCGCCCGTGCGATACCAAAATCCAGTATTTTCACCGTTCCGTCATTACATAAAAAGGCATTACCCGGTTTGAGATCTGAATGCACCAGCCGTTTATCGTGTGCATAAGCCAGGGCATCAACCAGTTGTTTGATCATGGGGAAGGCTTCTTCGAATGGCAGGCCTCCCTGTTTTTTTACCGTCTTTTTGATGAAATCTTTTAGCTCCATGCCCTCCATCAGTTCCATGGTGATATAGACAGGAGTACCGGGACCAGCAATGCGGTCAAAATCATAGATTGTCGCTATATTTGGATGCGCCAGTTTCTGTTGCCGACTCGATTCACGTTGTAGCGATATAAATGCCTCAGGATGGTCTTTGAAATCTTCGTTTAATAGTTTGATTGCGCAATAGGGCTTCTTGTCTTTTGCCTCTTCTTTTAGAAGATCCAGGCCCTTGTAGACCTTATCCATACCACCGATACCAAGCACACTAATCAATTTAAAACGCTGTTTAATAATAGAACCGGGACCCAATCCTGCTTCTGATTCAGCGGTTTGTGTTGAGGGATCAGACCAGGCAGTCTCAGCGGGTCCCGTGCCTGTTGTCACTGATGGGTCACCAATCGCACTAAGATCAACCTCGATATCACTCATATCGGAGGCGCCAGTGACATCAAAGCCAGAGGAATCCGCAGCATTATCGGCCTGGGGCCCACCCTCAAGTACCTGCGTTGCATCAATTGCACCCGGTGTTGGGGCTACATTGTCTTCTTGTGCAAATACTGTTGAATCAGAAGACGCCGCCTCCGAACCAGTTTCTGTTTGTGACGCATGAGCTCTTCTATATTGGTTAATTTGACTCTTGAGTTTTGAGTAATCCTGGTCATTGATCGATTTTTGATCATACATTTCATCGAGTTGGGTGAGCATGCGGTTCGCATACTGCGGTGTTTTATCAAGAAGCGAGGCTAATTGACCGGCCAAAACCTCGATATCCAGATTGCCTTTTGCTAGTGCTTCAAGTGCTGTCTTAAAATCAGCCACGGACTACTCCTCCACTCATTAAACTAACCATGATTATTCGATATCAATTACGATTGTAGTGACATTGTCACCTGCGCCTCGTTCCAGAGTGAGTTCAGTCAACGCCTTACAGGACTCCTCGGCACTGCCCTCACTCAACATTTCTTCAAATTCTGTATCTTCCAGATGTTTGGTCAAGCCATCACTACAAAGCATATAACGATCACCGGGTTGCATTTTTTGAATATCAAAATCCACATAAAGATCATTTGCTGCACCCACTGCCCTGGTTATCATATTACCGTGAGGGTGGGTCGCTGCTTCCTGGCGGCCGATCAAGCCCTGTTCGATATAAATCTCGACCTGCGAGTGGTCTGTTGTCAGCTGTCTTAAGGAACTATTTCGCAGCCTGTATAAACGGCTGTCACCGGCCCAGAAAAATGTGCAAAGATTGTCATAAGCAAGTAAACCAACAACTGTGCTTCCGATTGTCACTTTCTTTCCTGATTCACTAGCCTTCGCAATTAAACGCTCATTAACTTTAATAAGTCTGTCTTCTATGTCATCGATATACCGATCCAGTGTAATACCTTCATGGATCTTGCCAAGCGAATTGACAACCATCTGGCTGGCCACATCACCACCTTCGTGTCCACCCATGCCATCGGCAACAACCCACAAACCTATTTCTGGTTTGTCGAGAAGAGAATCTTCGTTATGCTTACGAACCTTGCCAACGTCGGTTATACCAAACGATGACCATGAAAGTCTATTAGAAGATTTGGCTTCTACCATAAGCTAATGAGTCCATGTCACTTGTAAAACTCTCCCATTTTTTTCAAATGTAAGTTTCATGCAATTAGTCAATAAAATTCCGGGCTAATTAATTCCGGTAATAAGCGTAAATTTCACAACTTCATCGGGGTCTTCACTAAAACCTCTGCCAAGGCTGATTTGTCCATTTCCGTTCAGCGGAATCTCTTCTCGACGAAGAAATTCTTCAGGCGCACCATCTACCATAACATGCGTGCCATTTGTACTTTGATCCACGATAAAAAATTTATCTCTACGTAGTTCTATACGGACATGTTGTCTGGAAGCCAGCTTTTCATTTATTGTCAGATCACAATTCTGGCTCCTGCCCATGACCAAACCAGGTCGTTTTTTACTGAGTTCGATAGTCTGACCGTTATAGGTTAAATTCAGTTTTGCTTCCGGTGTCGGTTTATCAATAACCATACCAGTCGCCATGCGTGTGACATCTTCTTCTTGCCAGATAATTTCGAATATATCGATCTCTTCTTTTTTACCTTTGATGGGTGCGTGATCAACGAAGCGTGTGCTGGCACGCATGGCCGGTGGTAATTTATCCAGCGTATCTTGCGTGGTAATAATTTGTTTTGCCTTGGCCTGTGCCGCCATTCTTGCGGCAACATTTACAGCATCACCAAAGACATCACCACCTTCTAGAATTGCCGGGCCAAAGTGCATTCCGATTCTAATCGAAACAGGTGAGCCATCAGTATTTGATTCTGTTTCTTCCTCAAATGTTTCCTGCATTTCCCAAGCCGCTGTTCCGGCATCTTCTGCTGTAGGGAATTTGCACATGACTTCATCACCAATCGTTTTAATGACGTCGCCACTATTCGCCCTGGTAATCTCTGACATGGTCTCAATGGCCTTTGCGACTTTCGCTCTTGCAAGCTGGTCACCAAGCGTGTCGTAAAGCTTGGTACTGCCCGCAATATCAGCGAACATAATGGCAATATTTATGGTTTTTGGTGCCATTGATCTAGATGACTTTAATTATGCCAGTTTGTATTTTACGCATTGCAAATGTGTTTGTTTTTACACCACTTTTGTGACTTATCAAATAGTTACTGCATTCTCTGTGCTTGTCATCATACTCTATTATTCTTCAAGGGAAAATCTTAACATAAAATGTGAAAAAATAGACCAAAGGAGACCAAAGCAGTCCTACGTTATTCATTGTGGGATAATTCACGACTTTTGTGTAATATGGCATCGCAGTTATTCGCATGATTTATAAAGTCTGAAAATAGGCTGGGGCTAGAGTCAAAAAAATATGATCAGTAGACATACATTTTCAAGAATTTTTCTTTGTTTGCTTATCTCCATGGGGCTCTGGTTCTCTTTTTCAGTTTCCGCTTTTTCTTTTAAAGAACTACTTGGTATCGGCACCGATGAAACGGATGAAGCAACACCTGCGAAAACAGAAAAAAAGCAGGAGAAATCTGCTGCCGAAAAATCCACATCCAAGAAGAAAACAGGCGAATCAGTAAAGAAAAATCAACCACAAAATCCTGAAACTCTAACAGCAAAACTGGAGTTTTCTGATGTGCAAAATATTCTGTCTATGGCGGCTGAAAATGAACGTAAAAAAATACTGGCAGATGAAACAGCATTCACTAATTTTGTAAAGCAGGAAGCAATCAATGTGTCGGTATTAACAGCGGCCAGGGCAAACAAGATTGCAACCAGAGAGCAAGTACAGAGGCTTGCACAAAGGAGCGTTGATAATATTGTTCGAGAAGTCTATTTAAATCAATTGCTTGCGTCTAAAATTCCTGCTGATTTTCCGACCGATGAACAAGTTCAGAAATACTATGAGCAAAACAAGGATAAATTTGTCATCGAAGAACGGATACATACCTGGCAAATATATCTACCTATCAGTGAAGATATGAGTAAAAAAGAAATTGAGTTGTTAAAGAAACGTGCAGAATCAATCAGTAAAGATCTTAGGAAAAAAGAAAATTGATTTAGCTACAGCTGCTAGTAAATATTCTAAACACGACGCAAGTCAGATTAATGATGG
>JAKZTI010000039.1:0-12091 GCA_047517145.1 Gammaproteobacteria bacterium | reverse complement strand
GGGGGGCGTAGAGATATCTGCCTGTATTAGTGTTGGATTATTTTGCTTAAACGCTAGACATAGAGTCAAAACCTGGTCTAAACTCGCCAGTAATAAAAAACGAGCGCTCGCTCTTAAAATGGATTATGATATCCATATATCGATGGAACATAGCTGTTAAAAAGTCTAGTCTCAGGAGTGCTAAGGGTTGAATTCTTCTGGATTCAGGATGATCGATAATTTTCAGAGTTGAAGCAGGGGTTGGAGAGTTAATCATGGCAACTAAAAAGTCGGGTCGAGCAGTTTATATTGTTGACGGCAGTCGTACGCCATTTCTAAAAGCACGCGGTGTTCCCGGACCTTTCACGGCCTCAGATTTAGCGGTTAATTCAGGACGTCAATTACTTGCCAGGCAATCATTCGAACCGCAGGAATTCGATGAGGTCATTCTTGGTTGCATCATGCCGGGCGCTGATGAGGCAAATATTGCTCGCGTTGTGTCACTTAGATTGGGTTGTGGCAAGCTGGTGCCAGCATGGACGGTGCAAAGAAACTGTGCTTCAGGTATGCAGTCAATTGATAGTGCCGCACAAAACATTGCCATGGGTCGATCAGATCTGGTTCTGGCAGGCGGTACCGAGGCTATGAGTTATGCACCCCTGTTATTTAGCAAAGCCATGGCAACCTGGTTTGGTAGATTTTCATCAGCAAGAGATGTCACCAGTAAATTAAAAATATTGACCAAGTTTCGTCCTGCCCTATTAATTCCAGTAATCGCCTTACTTAAAGGATTGTCTGATCCGGTCGTCGGCTTATCCATGGGTCAAACCGCAGAAATTATTGCACACCGTTTTTCAGTAACACGAGAGGCAATGGATGCCTACGCCGTGCAGAGTCATCAACGTTTATCTGCTGCCATGGAACAGGGTCGTTTATCTGAGATTGAAGTACTGTACGACAGCCAGGGTAAATTTTACGATCATGATGATGGCGTAAGGGCGGATGCAAATGTCGAAAAACTGGCAACATTAAAACCGGTTTTTGACGGGGAGTTTGGACTGGTCACATCAGCGAACAGTTCACAAATCACTGATGGTGCAGCCTGGGTCGTTCTCGCCAGCGAAGATGCGGTAAAAAAACATCAATTACCGGTGCTGGCAAGGGTGGTGGATAGTGAGTGGGCCGGTCTTGAGCCCAGCCAAATGGGACTGGGTCCGGCGCATGCCATGTCACCCATATTAAAACGCAACAAACTCAAGGTTGAAGATGTGGATTACTGGGAGATCAACGAAGCCTTTGCCGCTCAGGTCCTGGCATGCATAGAGGCCTGGAAGGATAGTCAGTATTGTCGAACAGAATTACATACACGCTCAGCGATTGGTGAAATCGATCAGGCCAAATTAAACGTAGATGGTGGTGGCATCGCCCTTGGCCATCCGGTAGGTGCCAGTGGTGCCAGAATCATACTGCATCTTTGTCATTTGCTTGAACAAAATAATGCAAACAAGGGTGTGGCATCCTTATGTATTGGCGGCGGACAGGGTGGTGCTGTGTTGTTAGAACGAGATAGCGCATAGGTCAATATCGAATTTTGTTTTGAGGGAATTATCAATGTCACAAACCAAGTCAAATAAACAATGGAAAAACTGGCATCTTGAAACGGACGAAGACGAGATTATCTGGTTACATTTCGACAAGGCCAATAGTGGTACCAATGTTTTTTCTGCAGACGTATTCGAAGAGTTCTTTAAGATTCTGGATCATCTGGCAGAAATGAAACCAAAGGGTTTGATCATTCTTTCGGATAAGGAAAATGGATTTATCGCAGGTGCAAATATCGAAGAATTCACCCAACTTGAGAGTAAGGAAGAGGCGCTCGAACTAATCCGGGTCGGACAGTCGGCCTTTGACAAACTCGAGGCATTACCTTTTCCAAGCTTGAGTTTAATCAATGGATTTTGTCTGGGTGGCGGCATGGAGATGTCACTGGCATGTGATTACCGTATCGCCCTGGATGATCCGAAGACACGAATAGGTCTGCCTGAGGTGCTGCTGGGGATTCATCCTGGCTGGGGTGGTACCATGCGCATGCCGCGTTTAATCGGTGCACCAGCGGCCATGGATCTAATGCTGAGTGGGCGAACAGTGAATGCGCGTGCTGCAAAGAAGATGGGCATCGTCGACAAGATAACAGCGCAGAGGCATCTCAAGCGGGCGGCAAAAATGTTGATTTTAAGGCGCCCGAAAATAAGCCAGCCTGGCAAACTTGTATCGTTTGCTAATTCCGCTGTTGCCAGACCTCTGTTGGCTAAATACCTGCGCAAGCAGGTCGCTAAACGCGCACCGCAAGCACATTATCCGGCACCCTATGCGTTGATTGATTTATGGGAAAAACACGGTGGTGATGAGCGCAGTATGCTGCTGGAAGAAGCTATCTCAGTTGCAGGGTTGATGACTGAAGGCACAGCACAAAATCTGGTCCGCGTCTTTCTTCTACAGGAACGGCTTAAATCACTGGGTAAAGGCATTGATTTTCAACCGCAGCATGTCCATGTGATTGGTGCAGGAATCATGGGTGGCGATATTGCTGCCTGGTGTGCTTTTAAAGGCATGACGGTGACGTTACAGGATAGGGAACCTAAGTTTATCGCTCCGGCAATCAAACGTGCCCATACATTATTCAAGAAACGCCTGAAGGTGCCGTATCTGGTTCAAGCGGCCAAAGACAGGCTGATTCCTGATCACAAAGGCCTTGGTGTTAAAAATGCTGATGTCGTGATTGAAGCAATTATTGAAAATAAAGAAGCAAAACAGGATTTGTTCAGTCAGATAGAACCCTTATTAAAACCGGAAACTATTCTTGCCACTAACACTTCAAGCATTCCACTGGATGAATTGAGTGAAACATTGAAGCAACCCGACAGATTGGTGGGGATACATTTCTTTAATCCAGTTGCCAAGATGCAGTTAGTAGAAATCGTCGAAGGAAATAACACATCACAGGAAAATAAAAACAAAGCAGCAAAATTTTGTCGTTGTATTGATCGTTTACCTTTGCCGGTGAAAAGTTCTCCGGGATTTCTGGTGAATCGAATTTTAATGCCTTATCTCATGGAAGCGGTTAATTTACTGGAGGAAGGAGTTCCTGGCCAGGTCATTGATAAAGCGGCAACCGATTTTGGCATGCCCATGGGCCCGATCTTTTTAGCTGATACAGTCGGACTAGATATTTGTTTATCTGTCGCTGAAATTTTAGGTGCAGCCCTGGGTTTAAACGTTCCAGAGGCATTACGTAAAAAAGTTGAAGCAGGAGAGCTCGGTGTAAAAAGTGGCCAGGGGTTTTATCAATATAAGAAAGGTAAACAGGTGAAAAGTAAAACTATTGCCGACGGGTCAAGTCATCAATCAGAAGATATTGCCGACAGACTTGTATTACAGATGTTGAATGAGTCCATCGCCTGTTTGCGAGAAGGTGTGATTGAAGATAAGAATATGCTTGATGTCGGCATGATCTTTGGGACCGGTTTCGCACCCTTTCTGGGTGGACCAATGCATTATATGGAGCAAAGAGGTCGGCAAGACATTATTGATCGCTTAAAGGAGTTGGAAGGTAAATACGGAAATCAATTCGCTGCGGATGCGGGTTGGAAAATAGTTAGCTAGGGTGATGATTGTAAAGTACTGGCATAAGGAGCCGATACGTGCCTGATAAAACCATTTATAAATCAGATCCATCAGTTGAAGTAAACATCCATACCTCGACGATTTCGTCGGACATTGCTGTGACGATTCCGGGCTTATTTAGAGAGAGGGTCAAGCGGTCACCGGATGCCATTGCCTACCGTTATTATGATCATGAGCATGCCATCTGGAAAGATTCTACTTGGAAAGAGATGGGGATCGAAGTTGCACGTTGGCAGGCAGCATTACAAAAAGAATCACTAGAGAAAGGTGATCGTGTTGCGATCATGGCAAACAATTGTCGTGAGTGGGTTATTTTTGATCAGGCTGCATTAGGCTTGGGTTTGGTTCTTGTGCCACTGTACACTCAGGATCGTGCAGATAATGCTACCTATATCCTTAAGGATTGTGATGCAAGATTATTAGTCATTGGTAATCATGATCAATGGACAAACCTTACTCAAAATCCCAATTGTTTCGATACCGTGAATCGCGTTGTTTCGATAGAAGAGTTTGATGCTCCCAATGAAGCTAAATTAATTAGCTTGTGTAACTGGCTAAACAGGAATGAAAATGGATTAATCAATGAAGTATCTGATGGCGACGAGTTGGCAACCATTGTTTACACATCAGGCACTACAGGAAATCCAAAAGGTGTCATGCTTAGTCATCGTAATATATTGAGTAATGCCTATTGTGGTTTAAGATGTGTCTATATAACAGATGAAGATTTGTATCTTTCTTTTTTACCACTTTCTCATACCCTGGAACGGACAATAGGTTATTACTTGCCTATGATGGCAGGGGCGACAGTTGCTTTTGCCCGAAGTATTCCTGATCTTGCTGAAGACTTATTATCGATTAAACCAACTTGTATAATTTCTGTCCCCAGAATATTCGAACGTATTTATGCAAAGATAAAAGAAGATCTTGATAACAAACCAAAATTGATATGGCTGCTGTTTAAGCTGACAGTTGATGTGGGATGGAGACGTTTCGAATATGCACAAGGAAGGGCAAAATATTCGCTATCGATGTTACTGTGGCCATTGCTTGATTTCCTGGTTGCAAAAAAATTACAAGGTCGATTCGGTGGCAGGTTGAAGGGCTCAATATGTGGTGGTGCACCCCTGGCCCCGGGTATCTCAAGAATTTTTAACGCACTGGGGGTTGTAATTATACAAGGCTATGGTCTGACCGAGAGCAGTCCTGTGATCACTGTTAATCGAATCAAGCATAATATACCGGCGAGTATTGGACTGGTTTTCCCGGAAGTGGAAGTCCGTATCGGTGACAATGATGAATTACTGGCCAGGGGTGATAACGTGATGTTGGGTTACTGGAATTGTCCTGAAGAGACTAACAAAACAATCGTTGATGGTTGGTTGCATACAGGAGACAAGGCAAAGATCGAAAATGAATACGTTTATCTTACAGGAAGATTGAAAGAAATTATTGTGATGGCCAATGGTGAAAAGGTATCTCCAGCAGATATGGAAATGGCAATCGCAAACGATGCAATCTTTGAACAGGTGATGATTATCGGTGAAGCCAGACCTTATCTAACAGCAATTGCTGTGTTGGAGAAAGATCAATGGAAACGATTTTCGAGAAGAATGGGATTTGCGAAGAATGATTTTACCAAAACAGAAGTTAAGAAAATCCTGTTAAAAAGAATTTCTCGTAACCTGAATAAATTTCCGGGTTATGCACAAATCAGGAGAATGTCTTGTACACTGGAACCCTGGACCATAGAACAGGGTCTTCTCACTCCCACTCTCAAGGTAAAAAGGCCTAAGGTGATGGAAAAATATCAAGAATTAATCGAAACGATGTATGAAGGACATTAATGTATGACAGAAATAAACACAAAGCTACCTGATAAACAACCTGCGATTCGGGTCGCGGCAATGCCTGCGGACACCAATTCAGCTGGCAGTATTTTTGGGGGCTGGATCATGTCGCAAGTAGACATTGCCGGGAGTGTTGTGGCACTGGCACGTGCCAGGGGTAGAGTTGTGACTGTTGCGGTCAATTCATTTGAATTTCATTATCCGGTTTTTGTAGGTGATTTAATCAGTTGTTATTCTGAAGTCATTAAGGTTGGTCGAACATCAATTACAGTAAAGGTTGAAGTCTACGCGCAAAGAAACCCGAGTAATCTGGAGACCGTCAAGGTAACTGAAGCAGAACTGACTTTCGTTGCCCTGGATGAGAATAGAAAACCGCGTAGTGTGCCGCCTAAACTTCAGCATGAAGCAATCTAGGATGATGTTTCAGTGTTTTTAAGATAAGCCATATAATAGAAACCATGAGTGTGCCATTACTAGATGTAGTCAATCTGAAAACCTCCTTTGGCGAAGGCGATTCTGCCGAAGCAGCCGTTGATAATATAAGTTTTTCAATAAACAAGGGAGAGACCTTTGCACTCCTAGGTGAATCAGGCAGTGGTAAATCAATTACTGCCTTGTCGATAATGCGTTTATTGCCTGCTGCGGCTCGTATCAATCAAGGTAATATTTTTCTTGATGGTAAAGATCTACTTACCTTACCCGAGTATGCAATGCGTGATATTCGTGGCAGACGCATTGCCATGATATTTCAGGAACCACAGACATCACTTAATCCTGTGCTTAATGTAGGCCAGCAAATCGGTGAGACATTGAAGCGGCATAAAAATCTTCGTGGAGTTGAACAGCGTCGACGATCTATTGAATTACTGGAATCTGTAGGTATCCCGGAAGCTGAAAGACGAATCAGTGAATATCCACATCAGTTCTCTGGTGGCATGAAACAAAGAATAATGATCGCCATTGCATTAGCGGGTGAACCCGATCTGTTAATTGCTGATGAGCCAACAACGGCACTGGATGTAACAATACAGGCCCAGGTGCTGGATCTCCTGAGAGAGTTACAAAAAGACACTGGCATGGGCATTTTGTTTATCACGCATGACTTGGCGGTGGCATCTGAGATGGCAGATGATGTCGCCGTGATGCGCTATGGCAAGATCGTTGAACAGAATTCCAGAGATGCTTTTTACGCTAATCCAGTTCACCCGTATTCCAGAGAATTGTTCGACGCACTACCAAGCAGGTCGAAAAGGGATGCTGAAGTAGAATCTGTGCAAACAACGATGGATAGTGATGATCGTCATACTCTATTAAAAGTACGTGATCTGAAAGTACATTTCCCGATCAAAAAAGGACTTCTGAAAAAAACGGTTGGTTTTGTGCGCGCGGTAGATGGTGTGTCTATTGATATCTATAGTGGACAGACATTTGCGATGGTTGGTGAGTCTGGCTCGGGAAAAACCACCTTTGGTAAGGGTATTTTGCAATTACTACATGCATCTGATGGTAGTGTGGTTTTTGATGGTCAGGAACTTACGCAGTTAAAGGGCAAGGCCTTGAGACAGAAACGATCTGATATACAAATTGTATTTCAGGATCCTTATTCATCGATGAATCCACGCATGATGATAGCGGATGTGATTGCTGAAGGGATGATCGCCCAGGGAATAGGTGGTTCAAAGCAGCAGCGACTGAAACGTGTTGATGAATTGCTTGAACAGGTAGGTCTTGAACCGAGCCATAAAAGTCGCTATCCACATGAGTTCTCAGGTGGGCAGCGGCAAAGAATATGCATCGCCAGGGCCCTGGCCGTTGAACCGAAATTAATCGTTTGTGACGAGCCCACAAGCGCACTGGATGTATCTGTACAGGCACAAATTCTCGAGCTGCTTAAAGATCTGCAAAAAAATATGGGTCTGGGCTATTTATTCATTACGCACAATATCAGTGTGGTTGAATATCTGGCGCACTATGTAGCCGTAATGTATCAGGGCAGGATTGTGGAGCAGGGCACAGTAGATGAGGTGCTGACCAACCCGCAAGATCCATATACACAAAAGCTGCTGGCGGCAGTGCCAAGGCTGAAAACAGGGACTTAGGGTTTATTTGAATTCTGGCCTTGTGGCGTCTGCTGATGAGGGATTATCAGAGTTTGCCCTGCTTGATTGAATATTCTTGTTAAATCCACTAGAATCTCGCGTTCTTTAATTCTTGCTCCACTGTGAAATAGCAATATTGATAGTCAGGGGGCTGCTAAAACCAAGAGGGTTACAAAATGCGACATTATGAAGTTGTGTTCATGGTCCATCCGGATCAGAGTGAACAGGTACCTGCCATGATTGAACGGTACCGTACCATGATTGAATCAAGTGGTGGAGCCATCCACCGTCTCGAAGACTGGGGTCGTCGTCTCCTGGCATATCCAATTAACAAGATCCACAAGGCACATTATGTGTTGATGAATATCGAGTGTGGCGCCGAGCCGTTAGAAGAGCTGGGTAGTGCTTTCAGATTTAACGATGCTGTTATCAGAAATCTCATCATCAAACGTGATGAGCCTGTGACTGAGGCGTCATTGTTTGCAAAAATGAAGGAAGAGGAAGAGGCCGCTGCGAAGCTTAGAGCTGAGGCAGAAGAAAGAGCCAGAGTCGCAGCAGAGGCAGCAGAAAAGGCTAAAGCTGAGGCAGCAGAAAAGGCTAAAGCTGAGGCTGTCGAAACTGAAGCAAAAGCAGAGGAAGTAGCATCAGAGGATGTAACAGAAATTCCTGCTGAGACAGCAAGCGAAGCGGTGACTGAAGTAGCTGAGCCTGATACTGAAGATACCTCCGAAGAAACCACTGAAAAAACAGAGGATTGATAGAATGTCACGTTATTTTCGTCGTAAACGTTATTGCAAATTCACAGCTGATGGTGTCAAGGAAATTGATTACAAAGATGTGAATACATTGAAAAATTACCTGACTGAAACAGGCAAGATTGTACCTAGTAGAATTTCTGGTACCAAGGCACGATACCAGAGACAACTTGTGACAGCGATCAAGCGCGCGCGTTTCCTGGCATTGTTGCCTTATTGCGATTCGCACTAACAACTTATAAATAGTTAGTTAGAGTATCTGACGAATCTTTCTTCAGATACGTATCGAGTGAGTTAAGACATGCGTGCACTTGGCAGTTACATGTTGCTTGGACGTCTGCAAGCAGTGACTGCGATTAGCCTGTTTACCGTGGTTTCAATGTTTATGCCGCCACTTTCGTACTTGCTAAGTGGTGTTCCGGCAGGTCTGATTATCTTGAGAAAAGGACCTGCATATGGAATGCAGGTGCTACTTGTTTGTTTATTGGCGGTAGTCCTGTTTGTAGCTGTAATCGGTGTGAATCCTCAAGTAGCATTTGCGTTTGCCCTTGTAATTTGGGCCCCAGTGTATCTTTGCTGCAGTGTTCTGAGGCAAACACAGTCACAGGGTTGGCTGGTTTTTGCCGCGGGAACCATAGCCGCCGCTTATATACTGGTGTTGCACTGGTTAGTCGCCGATGTTCCGGCATGGTGGCAGCAGTGGATGGAATTATGGATTAACAATGCATTTCCTGAGGGTGGTGGTGAGCAGTATCAGGATGTTCTGGTACAGGCAGCACCCGCTATGAATGCCATTATGGCAGGTGCTATTGCTAGCAGCCTGGTTGTCACATCATTGTTATCACGATGGTGGCAATCTCTACTGTTTAACCCAGGTGGTTTCAGGTCAGAGTTCTATGCCTTGAGGTTACCAGGTGCAGTTATTTTCCTGTCACTGGCAGGGATAATTCTGCTCTTTGCCAGTGGCGGGCAACAGGGCTCGGCAGGCCTGGATATATTGGTGGTCGTGATTTTTATGTATTTATTTCAGGGACTGGCATCAGTACACAGGATTGTGAATGCAAAAAAGTTACCCCAGGTCTGGTTAGTGGTGATGTATCTTTTGCTGGTTTTTATGCCACAGGCGATCCTGATAATTGCCTGCCTGGGCCTGATTGATTCGTGGGTAAATAGAGAGATAAACAGTCCCAATGATAATGATCAGATTTAGTTATGAATTATGATAAGGTGTGTTTTAGAGAGTGAGGAAAGTTAGATGGAAGTCATATTACTAGAAAAAATTAGCAAACTGGGTGATTTGGGTGACCAGGTCAATGTCAAGGCAGGATATGGCCGTAATTATCTAATCCCGGTAGGTAAAGCTGTGTCTGCCACGGCAGAGAATGTTGAAAAGTTTGAAAGTCGTCGCACCGAACTTGAAAAAGCCCAGGCAGATTCATTAAGCGCGGCAACAGCTCGTGCAGAAAAACTAAATGCAACTGACATTACACTGGAAAGAATAGCCGGTGAAGAAGGAAAATTGTTTGGTTCCGTCAGTGGTGCCGATATTGCAGAAGCCGTTACGGCAGCAGGCGTTGAGTTGGCTAAAAATGAAGTTCGTCTGCCAGAAGGGCCGCTAAGGGCATTAGGTGAGTTTGAGGTTGACGTACATATACATGCAGAAATTGATGCCAAAATTAAAGTAATTGTAATTGCTGAAAAGAGTTAATATTCCAGGGTATTTCCTGAACACAGAAATTGAATAGGGAACTTGATTACGCGTCTTGAATTCGAGGTCTTGCGCAGGAACACTGGCATGATTATCAATCACAAACTCCTTCAGGAGGAGTGAATGCAGGATACCGCACATACACCTGAAACTGTCGATAGAGAAACAGCTTCGTTAAAGATCCCGCCTCATTCTATTGAGGCAGAACAGGCGGTATTGGGCGGCCTTCTCATTAATAACAGTATCTGGGAACATGTTTCTGAAAGAGTTTCAGAAGATGATTTCTATCGCAAGGATCACCGCGCAATATTTCGCGCAATTTCTCAACTTGATGATGAGGGCCAGCCTTTTGACGTTGTCACCGTTGCAGAATGGCTGGATAGCCATCAGCAACTGGATAATGCTGGCGGTTTAACTTACCTCGCTGCCCTCGCAGAAAGAACCCCTGGCGTTAGTAATGTTAATGCCTACGCCGATATTGTTAGAAAACGTTCCGTGTTAAGGCAGCTAATTCAGGCAACCAATACCATCAGCGAGAATATCTTCAATCCTGAAGGGCAGACCAATGAGCAAATACTGGATCATGCGGAAAAAACAGTATTTGAGATTGCTGAAAAAGAATCGAAAGGTCGTAGAAATTACGACACCATTAAAGATCTGCTGGTAACTGCGCTGGATAAAATTGATGAATTGTTTCATCGAGATAGTCCGATCACCGGTGTTGCAACAGGATTCGATGATCTTGATGAAAAAACAGCCGGTCTGCAACGGTCTGATCTGATCATCATTGCCGGTCGACCTTCCATGGGCAAAACTGCCCTGGCAATCAATATTGCTGAACACGCAGTGATTAAGGAAAAACTTACCGTTGTCGTATTTAGTATGGAAATGCCCGGTGCTTCATTGGCCATGCGCATGATGTCTTCTCTGGGCAGAATCGATCAACATAAGATACGTACCGGTAAGCTCAAGGATGAAGATTGGCCGAGACTGACCTCTGCCGTAGAAATCCTGAAAGATGCAAAATTGTTTATTGATGATACGCCGGCCTTGACACCTTCTGAAATCAGGGCACGGTGTCGTCGAATTCACAGAGAACATAATGGTCTTGACCTGGTTATTATCGACTATATACAGTTAATGCAGGTTACCGGTACCAGTGAAAATCGTGCGACAGAAATCTCCGAGATCTCGCGGTCACTCAAAGCCATGGCCAAAGAACTCAGTGTCCCGGTCATCGCAATATCCCAGCTAAACAGAAGTCTTGAGGCACGAACCAATAAACGACCAATAATGTCCGACCTTCGTGAGAGTGGTGCGATTGAACAAGATGCCGATTTGATTATGTTTATTTATCGGGATGTAGTTTACGACGAAAATACAGCAGATGAAAAAAAGGCCGAGCTTATTATTGCCAAACAGCGAAATGGACCTATCGGAATGGTACCACTGACTTTCTTGGGAGAAATAACTAAATTCGAAAATTATATTCCAGACACTCATTATTCCGGTTCTAGTAGAGGATTTGCGAGTGGGGGATATGATGATGGAGGACGTGAATGAGCCGACCTGCAAAGGTTGCCATTAGTCTTTCCGCGCTTCGTCATAATTTCAGTCGTATTCGCACATTAGCCCCCGATTCTAAAATCATGGCCATCGTCAAGGCAGATGCCTACGGACATGGTATCGCCCACATAGCCCAATCACTCGAACGTGCCGATGCCTTTGGTGTTGCCTGTCTGGAAGAGGCCAGAGAATTGCGACTGGCAAAGATTCAACAACGCATCATCCTTCTTGAAGGTCCTTATGCAGGAGAAGAGTTGAATGAGATCAGTGAGCTGAAACTGGATATTGTTGTTCACGATATTTCGCAAGTTGAAATGCTTGAACAAACACAGCCAAACAAACCGATTGACGTATGGTTGAAAATAGATACGGGGATGCATCGCCTGGGATTTATGCCGGATCTGGTAAACGATGTGATTTCACGTTTGCAACAAACAAACAGTGTTAAAG
>JAKZTI010000038.1:0-7685 GCA_047517145.1 Gammaproteobacteria bacterium | reverse complement strand
ATGTAAAGTAATATGGATATATATTATAAGACAGAAATCGAGCAAAAAGCGCTGGATATTACCAGGACTATCTTCTCAGAAGATCCAGCACATCTTCCAGCTCAACGCGAAGTTGTCTCACAATCTGCTGACTTTGATTTGAATCTTCTTTGGCATCTTCGCCAGACAAACGCTGGCGTGCACCACCAATCGTAAAGCCTTGTTCATACAACAAACTTCTTATTTGTCTGATGAGGATAACATCATGTCTCTGATAATAACGCCTGTTGCCGCGTCTTTTCAGTGGTTTCAACTGGGGAAATTCCTGTTCCCAATACCTCAGTACATGTGGTTTTACCGCACATAATTCGCTCACCTCACCAATGGTGAAATAGCGTTTACCCGGAATTGCAGGTAATTCTTTGTTATTAGACGCTTCCAGCATATGCTTCTACCCGTGATTTAAGTTTTTGTCCTGGACGAAATGTCACCACACGCCGCGCACTAATGGGAATTTCTTCACCCGTTTTAGGGTTTCGCCCTGGACGTTGATTTTTTTGTCGTAAATCGAAATTTCCAAACCCGGAAAGTTTGACCTGATTGCCTGATTCCAGTGCCCCGCGAACCTCCTCGAAAAACATTTCGACCAGTTCTTTGGCTTCTCTTTTATTCAGGCCTAGCTCGTCATACAAACGCTCTGCCATATCCGCTTTCGTCAGTGCCATCTTTTATTCTCTGAGTAATGCTCCAAATTCTTTACGCAGGCCTTCCAGAATACTCCCCACCGCTGACTCTACTTCATCATCTGTAAGAGTGCTAGAAGTTCGCTGAAAGGTCAAGCCTAAAGCAAGACTTTTTTTCCCTAAATCAATAGCTTCCCCGCGATATACATCAAACAACTCTAGGTTATATAGCACATCTTGCGTGGTTTTTCCTATCAAATCAATGATTTCCGCTATAGAAGTCTCTTCCGCGACCGTTATCGAGATATCACGCTGAACCGATGGATATTTCGATAACTTCTTGAATTTTGGTGTTATTTGCTTCGATATGCGCTCAACTTCCAATTCGAAGACAAAAGTTTCTTTTATTAACCCCAGGGCCTTCTGTACAGATGGGTGTAGCGCACCAATGAAGCCAATCTCTTGATTTTCATGGATTATTTTGCTTGATTGGCCAGGATGCAATGCTGAGTGTTCAAAAGGAGTGAAATTAACGTCAATTTTATAGGAATTTAGCTCAAAAAGCGTTTCAAGGTCCTTCTTTAAATCAAATAAATCACAAGGTCTATCTTTCATAGCCCATTGGTTTTTATTAATATTTCCAGTAATAATGCCTGCAATTGCTACAGTCTGAGATAACTTATTATCATTATTCTTAAAGATTAAACCAGTTTCAAACAGGCGAATCCTTGCTTGCTGCCGCTTCTGGTTATAAAGCAATGCACCCACCAGACCAGGCAATAAGCTGGTCCTCATCACTGATAACTCAGAGGCAATTGGGTTAGCCAGTGGCAATGCCGTAACACCAGGGTTTAGAATTTCCAGTATTTTAGCATCCACAAAACTATAGGTGATGGCCTCCTGATAGTCCCGGTCTACCAATAATTGGCGCATTTTCCTGATGTGGACGTGTAATTCATTCTCCTTATGCAGCTGTAAATGCGCCAGAGGTAATTGTGTTTTGACATTGTTATAGCCATAGATACGGGCGATTTCTTCAATCAGATCCGCTTCTATCTCGATATCGAATCGAAACGATGGCGCCGTCACCAACCAGCCTTCATCATTGACTATTATCTGCATCCCCAAACGGGAGAATATCTTCAGAACATCTTCATCGGCCAGACTAATACCAAGTAAACGCTCAATCTGACCACGCCTTAAACTGACCTGCTTTAATTCTGGTAAATCATCGTCGGATAGCTTCTCAATAATCGGACCGGGCTTGCCACCACAAATTTCAATAATTAACTGGGCTGCCCTGTCGATGGCCTGTTTCTGAATTTGAAAATCGACACCACGCTCGAACCGATGTGATGAATCTGTGTGCAAACCGTATTTTCTTGCCTTACCTAGAATTGCCTGGGGATCAAAAAAAGCACTTTCCAGAAAGATATTACTTGTCTTAGCAACCACTGCACTTGCCTGACCACCCATGATCCCTGCCATCGCCAGAACACCATTATCATCAGTAATAGTTAACGTGTCAGTTGTCAGTTCACACTCCTGACCATCCAGTAGCTCAAGTTTTTCATCTGAGCTGGCATATCTAACACACACGCTACCCTGTAATTTGTCATTATCAAAAGCATGCAGAGGCTGGCCAAGTTCAAGCATGACTAAATTGGTGATATCTACAACAGGGTTAATGCTTCTATGACCGCAACGACGTAATTTTTCTGTTAACCATAGTGGTGTCGGTTTCGAGACATCGATATCTTCAATGACCTGCCCAACATATCTTGGGCATGCAGCTGGTTCATTGATAACTACTTCCCTGCTTTGCTCACTCGTTTGTTCAGGGGCTTCAGTAAGATGAGATTTGAATTCGCTGTCATTGATCGCAGCCACTTCTCGTGCAACACCGGCAATACTCAAACAGTCACCACGATTAGGTGTCAATGTTAATTCTATTATTTGATCATCCAGTGACAGAAAATCTTTCAATTCTTCACCCAGAACCACATCATCCGGCAATTCCATCAGGCCATCAGATTCATCTGCCAAACCTAATTCCTGCGCCGAACACAACATGCCTTCAGACAAAACCCCTTTTAATTCACTGGCTTTAATCTTGGTGTCTCCTGGTAACACAGCACCGACAGGTGCCAGGGCAACACAAAGTCCAGCACGTACATTACCAGCACCACAAACGATCTTTATGCTTTTACCCGATCCTGTAGAAACCTTACATACCTTCAACTTATTTGCATCGGGGTGTTTTTCTACTGTCTCTACTTTGGCTGTAACAACACCTGAAAAACCTGGTGAGGCAGATTCATAGCCTTCAACTTCCAGACCAGCCATTGTCAATTGTTCGCTTAGCTGTTGCGTATCACAATCAACATCTACCCACTCACGTAACCATTGTTCGCTTATATGCATAATGTTGTCTTTTACTTAAATTGCTCAAGAAAACGTAAATCATTTTCAAAGAATATTCTGAGATCATCAATGCCATGTCGCAGCATGGCTAATCGCTCAACCCCCATACCGAAAGCAAGACCGGTATATTGTTCACTATCAACACCAACATTCGCCAATACATTCGGGTGCACCATGCCACAACCCAATACTTCCAACCAACCATTCTCACCCATGATATCTACTTCAGCTGAAGGCTCTGTAAACGGGAAATAGGATGGTCTGAAACGAACATCCAGTTTTTTCTCGAAGAATTGCTCAAGGAAATCAATCATCAATCCCTTGAGCTGGGAAAAATTGACATCTTCATCAATCATCAGACCTTCCACCTGATGGAACATAGGTGTATGGGTCATATCGGAGTCACAACGATAGACTCTGCCTGGAGCTATAAACCTCAATGGTGGCTTACGATCTTTCATAAACCTGATTTGCACAGAAGAAGTGTGCGTTCTTAATAATGTATTTTCATCGAAGTAAAATGTGTCGTGCATGGCACGGGCAGGGTGATGCTCAGGGATATTCAAGGCTTCGAAATTGTGGAAATCATCTTCAACTTCTGGCCCCTCTGCAATTTCAAATCCCATTTGTGCAAATAAGGATTCTATACGTTCCAGTGTTTGTGTAATTGGATGTAGGCCACCGGAACCTTCTCCACGTCCTGGTAAGGTAACATCTACTCTTTCTCCGGCAATCTTTACATTGATACGCTCATTATCCAGAAATTCACGACGTTCATTAATAGCTTCCTGAACAATCGCCTTGGTATCATTGATTGCCTGACCTGCTTGAGGGCGTTCTTCAGCGGAGAGTTTACCTAATTGTTTAAGACGCTCTGTGAGACTGCCTTTTTTTCCAAGATAGGTAACACGCACCTGATCGAGCTCAGCAACATTGCCAGCTGCGTCAATATCGGCTTTGGCTTGTTCAATGATTTGAGTTAATTCTTTCATTGCTGCTCAGAATATAATAAACACCGCGTATAAACAGTAAAGAAATTCCAGTGTAAATCGTCGTTTGTATGCTCCTGCACAAACGACATACATTACGTCCATGTAAATAGCCGCTCCTCTGCATCCATGCAGTCACGTCATACCGTACATCCTCGGCAACTGCTCCTGCGTTGCTCTACCTCGAGAATGTGTTCCAGACATTCTCTACCTCCTCCGTCCATGGAGTCGTCCTACATCCCTGTAGTCGTGTACATAAAAAAGGGGAAAGCTATGTTTCCCCCACAAACAGATCGAATTTCTTGATGCTTAAGCTGTAAGGCTGGATTTTGCCATATTAGCAAGCTCTGAAAATGCTGCTTTATCAGCAACAGCTAGCTCTGCAAGAATCTTACGATCGACATCAACATCTGATTTATTCAGCCCATCGATCAAACGACTGTATGACAAACCGTTTTCACGTGCAGCCGCATTGATTCGAGCAATCCATAAACTTCTGAATACACGTTTCTTGGTGCGACGATCCCGGTATGCATACTGCCCTGCTTTGGTAACAGCCTGCTTGGCAACACGATAAACGTTTTTACGACGCCCTCGGTAACCCTTGGCTTGCTCTAAAACTTTTTTATGTCTGGCATGAGCGGTAACACCGCGTTTTACTCTTGGCATTTCAACACTCCCTAACTATAAGGTAACAAACGGGCAATCGCCTTTTGGTCATTATCATGAATAGCAATAGTGCTACGCAATTGACGCTTACGCTTGGTAGATTTACTGGTCAGGATGTGACTCCTGAATGATTGGCGATGCTTGAATTTTCCTGAAGCACTCTTTGAAAAACGCTTCGCTGCACCACGGTTAGTTTTGATTTTTGGCATTTGCCCTTAACTCCAATTTAAATAATATATTCTTTAAGCTATTTTTTTGGTCCCATGACCATAACCATCTGTCGACCTTCCATCTTCGGGAATTGCTCTACATTCCCATATTCATCAAGGTCTGCTTCAATTCTTTCCAGCATCTTGGCCCCTAATTCCTGGTGAGCCATCTCGCGTCCTCGAAATCTCAGAGTAATTTTTACTTTATCACCCTGGTTCAAAAATTTAATCAGGTTGCGCAACTTGATCTGATAGTCACTCTCTTCTGTACCCGGGCGAATCTTGATTTCTTTAACCTGAATCTGTTTTTGTTTCTTCTTGGAAGCATGTTTCTTCTTGGTTTGTTCAAAAACAAACTTGCCATAATCCATGATTCGGCAAACTGGCGGTTCCGCAGTCGGAACAATTTCAACCAAATCCAGTTCAACTTCATCTGCCGTAGTCAGGGCATCTTCCAGAGTCACTACACCTACTTGTTCTCCATCCTTGCCGATAAGTCTTATTTCGGGAGATGTTATCTCTTCGTTTAGACGCGTCTTTTTATCTACAGCGATTTGTTATTCCTCCAAATTAGAACGACCCAATACAGAATGACCGAGACACGCTATATCATCATTCAGGCGCTGAACAAAGGCATCAATTGTCATGCTCCCCAGGTCTTCGCCATTACGCGTGCGTACGGCCACTGTGTTATTTTCAACCTCGCGAGCTCCAATCACTAATTGATATGGAACGCGCTGAATTGCGTGCTCGCGGATTTTAAGCCCGATCGTCTCATTTCTCAAGTCAAGATCGGCCCTGAATCCTTGTTTTTTCAAGCTTTCTGCAATTTCAGTGGCAAATTCAGCCTGTTTCTCCGTTAAACTGATAACAACGGCCTGTATTGGTGCCAACCAGGCCGGAAAAGTCCCTGCGTAATGTTCAATTAAAATCCCGATAAATCGTTCCATTGAACCCAGGATTGCCCGGTGAATCATGACCGGAACCTGCTTCGAACCATCTTCAGCGATATAAGTCGCATCTAATCTGCCGGGCATGGAAAAATCCACCTGAATGGTGCCACACTGCCAGGCCCTGCCAATACTGTCTTTCAGGACAAAATCAATTTTTGGCCCATAAAAGGCTCCTTCGCCTGGTTGTAGTTTCCAGTCCAGGCCCTTGCACTCAACGGCAATTTTTAATGCCTCTTCCGCACGATCCCACTGTTCATCTGAACCGACACGCTGCTCAGGCCTTGTCGATACCGCAATGGAGACATTTTCAAAGCCAAAATCATGATAAGTCTGAAAAGTCAGATCAATCAGGGCCGCAACTTCTTCCTGTATCTGATCTTCAGTACAAAAAATATGCGCATCATCCTGGGTGAATCGCCTGGCTCGCATCAATCCATGTAGCGTTCCTGAAGCTTCATTGCGATGCACGACACCAAATTCAGACATGCGCAACGGCAAATCCCGATAACTCTTGAGGCCCTGATTAAATAACTGGATATGGGCGGGGCAATTCATTGGTTTTATCGCATATTCACGATTCTCAGAACTGGTCGTAAACATATCATCTGAGAACTTGTCCCAGTGCCCTGATTTTTCCCAAAGTGATCGGTCAATCAATTGTGGCGTATGAACTTCCTGGTAATCATACTCTTTCAATTTATCTCGCACGTATTGTTCAAGTAAGCGATAGATTTGCCAACCCTTTTCATGCCAGAACACCATTCCAGGGGCCTCAGGCTGAAAATGGAAAAGCCCGAATTTTTTACCCAGCTTACGATGGTCACGCTTCTCTGCTTCTTCTAGACGATGCAAGTATGCCTTCAGTGATTTTTTATCTTTCCAGGCCGTGCCGTAAATACGTTGTAGCATTTCATTATTGGAATCACCCCGCCAATACGCTCCAGCCAATTTTATCAGCTTGAAAGCTTTTAATTTCCCTGTGCTTGGGACATGTGGTCCCCGGCATAGATCAGTAAAATCACCTTGTGAATAAAGAGATAGTTCTTGATCTTCAGGAATTGACTCGATTATCTCGGCTTTATACTCTTCACCCGCATCACGAAAGAATTGCACAGCATCATTTCTCGATAATACCGATCTTGAAACCTGCAAATCAGCTTTTGCCAATTCAGTCATCTTATCTTCAATCTTTTGCAGATCTTCTGGCGTGAATGAATCCTTGTAGGAGAAGTCGTAATAGAAACCATCATCAATGACAGGACCGATAGTGACCTGCGCATCGGGAAATAATTGCTTCACCGCCTGTGCCATAAGATGTGCACAGGAATGTCGGATTATTTCCAGTCCCTCTTCATCCCGTTCAGTGATAATTCTTAAATCTGTGTCATTTTCGATGATATATGAGGCATCCACCAGATCATCCCCAACTTGGGCACTAAGCGTCGCTTTCGCCAAACCCGGACCAATATCTTCAGCCACCTGCATCACGGATACAGAATGATCGAACTGTTTTTGAGTACCATCAGGGAGAGTGATAACGGGCATGTTTCCTCCTTTTCTCAAGTAGTGGTGACCTCCACAAATGGCCACTTAACAAAAGAGCAGTTATATTAAAATTGAAAAACACCGCTCTGCGGTGCCTCCCTTTACTAAATAGTCTTAGTAAAAATTGGTAGGCGCGATTGGACTAGAACCAACGACCCCCACCATGTCAAAATATTGCAAAAATATAAAGCAACTATCTGAATAATATAGAATTTAAACCTTTTCCTCTAGTGT
>JAKZTI010000037.1:0-12372 GCA_047517145.1 Gammaproteobacteria bacterium | reverse complement strand
TGACTAATATCCTTCTTGAACGCTCTTTCTTCTTGGTCTCTGGTTGGTTCTGCACCTAAATCATTTAAATAGGCGATAGTATCCGGGTCATCGACTAAATCTCCTGCCACCTGTTTTTTTGTACTTAAAAAACCGCGCCGTGCAACAAAATGAAGTAAAACGCGGCCAAACTCATAGGGTAACAACTGTTCATCTAACGCTTTAGCTCTCAGATAATATGGACTGGGTATGTAGCCTAACTCTTTGGTATTTTTACCTTGGGGATTGTCAATTTTGTTTAAAAGTATTTCGGGTTGGGTGTGGCCTTGTAATTCTTTGGGGAATAAGTCTAATGAAACCAGATAGTTTAACATTCGTTGCTTACGTCTTGCCCTGCGTTGCAATACACGCCGTCCTAACCGCATATCTCGTCTTTTTACATTTTTTGGTGTGGGTACTTTTTCTTCTACCGCTTTATTGAAAATCCGACTTCCTAAATCAATGACTCTCTTTATTTCACCATCTACTTCTTCAAGTAATGCCCAACCTAAGGAGTTACTGCCTAAATCCAGGCCTAATATTTTCTTGCTCATATTCCCCTCCTGTGTATACTTATACAAAGTGTAACCGACTAAGGCCTATTGATTTGCTTTTCATACCAATGAAATAGATATTTCGTAGGCAACGCTTTCAAGCGACCAAAACCCTCCCAGCGGGGGTTTTTTATTTTTCTCCACCTATAGTACTCTGAAGTGACCCCTTCGCCTGGACAACCTGAGAATAAATTAAGCTCTAACATGGTTGTTTAATCAAGCTCAGGCAGCTTGAAGAATAGCCTGGTGTGGATAGTAAACCTCATCCGGTGTTAGGTTATCAAGTCCTTGATGAAATCGTTCCCGGTTATACCATTCAAACCAGTGGATCAAACTTTCTCTGACCTCCCCAACATTAGCAAATTCTCGTGTGTATAGATGTTCGTACTTCACGGTTCGCCATAACCGTTCAACAAAAATATTATCACGGTAATAACCCTTTCCATCCATGCTGATTTGGATGAGATTGTCTTTCAATACATCTGTGAATGCCGTACTGGTGAACTGGATCCCCTGGTCGGTATTGAATATCTGAGGATAACCATAATCCTGTATGGCCGCCTCCAGTGCCTGCACACAGAAGTCAGCTTCCAGCGTGTTGGACAGACGCCAACTCAGCACCTTGCGGGAATGCCAGTCCATAATGACCACCAGATAAGCAAAACCTTTCTCCAGCGGCACGTAGGTGACATCAGACGCCCACACCTGGTTGGGTCGATCTATTACCTTGTTCCTGAGTAAATAGGGATAGATCTTGTGCTGCTTGCCCGGACTACTGGTCTTCGGCTTAGGGGCCGTGCTGATAATACCCAGTGTCTCCATCATGGTGGCGGCCTTCTTCCGACCAACGGCGATGCCCTGACGTTGAAACCAGGTGGCATAACTACGGGCTCCGTACTGCGGTGTTTTCAGGTATTGCTCATCCATCAGACGTAATAAAGCCAGTTCCTCATCGTTGAACGGCTGTGGCTGATAGTAGTAGGTAGAACGCGGCAGACCTAACAGGTGGCATTGTTGTGTGATACTTAATTTGTCATGCGGCTCAATCATGCTCTTGCGTTCCTCAAGACTCAATAATCGAGCTTTCGTGCTAAAAAATCCCGTTCCACCGTCAGTTGCCCTATGACGCGATGTAAATCATCCACACCGTGTTCATTGTCTTTTTTGGCACCATTGCCCCGGGAAAACAGCTCTGCGGCTTGCTCGGTCAGTTGGCGTTTCCAGGTATTGATCTGGGTGGGATGTAGTCCATGCCGAGCGGCCAGTTGTGGGACAGTTTCATCGGCCCGGATCGCGGACAAAGCCACTTTTGCTTTAAATGCACTGGAATAATTCTTACGTTTCTTGCTCATGTTGTTTGTTCCCTTTATTATCCATATCAGAGCTTAACAACCTGTACAGTTTTCGGGTACCACTTCACAGGGAGCGTGCAGAGGAGGCCAGGAAAAAAACAGAGGAATCTGCCGATAGCTTATTCGCTGAAATTGCTGGTCAGATCAACGGTACCGATCATCAAAAGTTAAGAGATTCAGACTAGTATTATCTAAATTTATTATTTCATTCAATATTGAGGAGAGGATTACATGGGTGATCGTATTGTCATGCGCGTGGGGGAAGCATTGGTCGCAGGTGGACCACCAGGTACTGCGGCTGAGCCGGAAGTCATCATCGGCGAACTGGATGGCCCATTTGGCACAGCGTTTGCGAATTTACTGGGCGATCAGGTTAAGGGTCATACACGTGTTCTGGCCATTTTAAATACTGATGTTATGGTCAGGCCATCGACTTTGATGGTCAGTAAAGTAACTGTCAATAATGAGCGATATACAAATATCCTGATGGGAACTGTGCAGGGTGCGATTGCAAATGGTGTGCTTGATGCAGTTAGAAACGGTGATATTCCTAAAGAGAAAGCCAACGACCTGGGAATTATTGTTTCTGTCTGGTTGAATCCTTCCGTATCAACAGATGATAATCTTGATCATAAAATCTTGTTTGATATTCATCGTAAGGCGACTGCTGTTGCAATCCATAAGGCAATGAATAATGAACCTGACATAGACTGGTTACTGGAAAATCAGGATGAGATTGTTCATAAGTATTATCAGATGGGGTTGGATGGAAAAATCTAAATTAAGGCGCCTCTATTAATTGCTTTTTCCCGCTATTGCAGCGTCAGCTCCGTGCTCGAATCCTCATGTACTACGTGTACACTTCGGTTCTGCGCGCGGGGCTTCCTTGTACTAACGAAAAAATCCTAATTAATAGAGGCACCCTTGAGTACTAAATTCACGCGTGCCATCTTTTCAAATAGCCCAATTTTTCCAGACAGGCGTAACCGATTCTGGCATAGCTGCCAGTTTACCCAGCTTGATCCAGGTATTGTCAAAACCGTGAAAGTCAGAACCTGCTGATCCGGTCAGTTCGAAACGTCTGGCGTAATCAGCAGTGGTGCTTATTTCATCTGTGTTTGAACTCCCGGTAACAACTTCAATACCTGTCCCGCCGGATTCTTTAAAAGCAAAAAGGAACCTTCTAAGCCAGCTGGTAGTGATGTTATAGCGCATGGGGTGAGCAAGTATTGCTTCACCACCTGAATCATTTATGAGCTCGATGCCCGATGACATTTCAAGCCAGTTTGTTTTAACAAACCCGGGTTTGTTATGGACTAAATATTTTTTGAAAACTTCTCTAGTGTCTGCAGCAAAACCCTGATTAATGAGGACGCGAGCAAAATGACTGCGAGTAAGTGTATGAGTGCCCGCTAGTTCTCTGGCTTCATAATACGCTTTTGTAACACCAATTTTTTCCAGTTTTTTGCCTATCTCGATTGCTCGCTGTTCTCGTAATTCTTCAGTTTCTTTGAGCGACGCCTGTAATTCCCTGTTCTCCGGATCTATACCAAGACCTACGATATGAAAATTCTTTTCCATCCATGAGACCGAAAGCTCAATGCCTGGAAGTAGCCTGATGTTTTGTTTGCATGCTTCGTGCTCGGCTTCAGCAATACCCTGTGTTGTATCATGATCAGTGATGGCGAGGACATCAACACCACTGGCTTTTGCTTTAATAACCAGTGCTTTAGGTGAAAGCTCTCCATCTGAAGCTGTTGTATGAGTGTGAAGATCATAAACCAGGTGCATAGAAGAAATTCAATCTCTAAAATTTGTATATTGTAGTGGAAGAGAGAGGTCTGCATCTTTAAGTAAGGCCATTATTGCCTGTAGATCATCCCGCTTTTTACCGGTTACGCGAACTTGCTCTCCCTGAATGGTGCTCTGGACTTTAAGTTTTGATTCTTTTATCAGCTTGGTGATTTTCTTTGTAAGTTCTTTATCCAGTCCTTGTTTGACAATAATAATTTGTCTTGCCTCATTATTTGATTCCTTGATATCACCCTTATCCAGACAGCCAGTATCAATTTTCCTCTTGGCCAGTTTATTTTGTAATATGTCGAATATCTGGTCTATCTGAAATTCTGCCGGGGCAATCAAGGTTATTTCTGCTTCCTTGCGTTCAACACGTGAATTACTACCCTTAAAATCAAAACGGGTGGAGACCTCTCTATTGGTCTGATCAATGGCATTTGAGAGTTCATGCATATCGACCTCTGAGACAACATCAAATGAAGGCATGGTGGATTCCTCGAAAATTATTAATTATCTAGTTTGCACAGTATAACAATTATTAATGTAATTTTTTTGCTTCATCACTATGTAAAATAATTTGCCCATCAGGATGATCAAGCTGGATATGATCGACACCCTGTCCTAGAAAAGTGATAGATCCCTGATATCTATCGTGTCCATCGATACTGAATTCGAAATGATAACGACGAAGTAGTTTAGCCTGATTATGATTATCTCTGGCTATTGTAACTTTATGCAGCGCGACAGTTTCGTCCAGTAATTGCAGATCCATTGTCCTACAGCTTAATTTAGACTTATGTATGGCATATTCTCGAAAACGTAAGCTGTTTTGCCAGAACCAGACCAGTATTGCCAGTGCAAACAGGAATGTGAGTGAATTCATTCTGGTTCTACAATTGTACGTTGAAATTGAGGTGTCATGATTTCAATAAAATTATCTTTATCGCGGACAATAAACATAACAGCAAGGTTTTCCATGACTGCTAATTCGAAACCACGCTCTGGGCCAAGCACAAGCAGGGCAGTGGCCATGGCATCTGCAGTCATGGTTGAAGGATGTAAAACTGTTACAGATGCGAGTTTATGTGTGATCGGCTTTCCCGTTGATGGATCAATGGTATGTGAGTAGCGGTTGCCGTTTTCTTCAAAATAATTTCGGTAATCGCCTGATGTTGCCATAGCTATGTTTTTCAGGGTGATGATCATTTGTACGGAGCGCTGATCATTTAGAGGTTTTTCAATACCAATTTGCCAGATCTTGTTATCAGGATTAATGCCTCTGGTTTTTATTTCACCACCAATTTCAACCATATAATTATTGATACTCAACTTATCAAGGTAATCGGTAATCACGTCAACGGCATAGCCTTTTGCGATGGCTGAAAGATCAATATACAGATCAGGCTTATCTTTTCTGATTGCATAAGGTTGTTCACGTAAATGGATTTTCTGTGAACCAACATTATCAAGTGTTTCTTTGATTGTTGATTCTTCTGGAATAATCTCTAACTGTGCTTCCGGACCAAAGCCCCATAGATTAACGACAGGACCGATGGTGATATCAAAAGCACCATAACTCAGCTTGTTTATTCTTAAAGCTTCCTCGATTACTGCATAAAATTCGGGCGGGATTTCTTTCCAGTCCTGTGTATTTGATTGATTAAAAACAGAGAGTGTAGATGTTTCCATATAAGTAGACATCTGGGAATTAATTTCATCCAGTCGGTGATAAATTTCTGTTGAAATCGTAGGGCGATCGATCTTCGTCTCAGAAATGTTTAGTTTGATTGTATACGTCGTGCCCATGGTAAGGCCTGACAAAACGACTGCTTGCTGATTTTCAGTTAGGTTTTCACACGCAAGCAGAATTATGGTTAAAGAGAGCAGGATGATGCATCTGCGAAATGAATTTGAAAGCCTCATTCTTATCATGACCTTACATAGAAGCCCTTAGTGTGAGTTCTTCCGGCGCCAGGCATACCTGGTCATTGCAAGCCTGAAACTGGATGATTACGGGGACTATATTATTCAAGCGGGCATTGTCATCGACATTTAATGAACCGCGCACAATGACATTACCTTCGTACACGTGCAAAGGCGTCTCGAGAAAACTAAATATTTTTGTTATCGATTCAGGGTAAATAATCTTGTTTAGTAGAGCCGCGGAGTAATCTGCATCAATGTGTATGGATGTCGGGACGATATCTTCAACCCTAGACTGATGAGCATTGATATGCCAATTATCGGCAAGCTGTAATTTTATCTCAATATATTTATCTTCCTTGATGGTCTTTATTGCTGCGCTTGCCTTGACTGCACCACGTGCACCATATTGATATTTACCGACCTCGCCACGAACCAGTAAATCCAGTGCCCTGGATAAAGAAGCCGAAGAAAAAATATTTTTACCAGGGGAGGGTGATATTGCCTGCAAAGCCTCATTTGCATGATCCTGGTAAGAAAGATCTCCTGTACGAAGCGCGAGGCTTGTCAATGCCATGATTGCAACTGAATTGCCAGAAGGCAGGGCGCTGTCATTCAAACTTTTCGGGTTGGCAAACAATGCGTTCTTCGCATCTGACATAAAGAATCCTCCATGTGCAGTATCACGGAAGCGTTCAATCAATAGGTCGGCCAGGGTACGGCCACGCTGTAACCATACAGGGTTATCATCAATATCGTATAAATCCATGAGTGCCTGAATAAAATAGGCATAATCATCCAGTTTTGCAGGAATAGAATGCCTACTGTCAAAATAAACTCTGAACAAGGCATCGTCGCGCCAAAGTTTTTCCCACATTAAATGTCCAGCACGTATCGCAGCATCTTTGTAAGCAGGATCATCAAGCACATAAGAAGCCAGAGCCAGTGTTGATACCATCATGCCATTAATAGCCAGTAAAACCTTATCATCACGTAAAGGTGGAATTCTTTGACTACGATATGCTCCAAGTTGGGCGCGGATACTGTCAACTTTCTGCGTAAATATTGGATAAGATAATTCATGCTTCAGGGCATAATCACTTAATGAAACCGGCAGGTGCAGAATATTACGTCCTTCAAAATTTCCTTCTTCAGTAATAGCGAATAAGTCAATTGCCAAAGCTGAGTTTTCTTCAGTAAGTGTCTCTTTGATTTCATCAGGTCGCCAGACAAAATATTTACCTTCAATTCCTTCACTGTCTGCATCTGTTGCTGAATAAAAGCCACCTTCATTTGAAGTCATTTCCCTCAGGACATAATCGAGTGTCTGTCGTGCTACCCGTGCATAACTATGTTTTCCTGTGAGGCGATAGGCATGGAGATAGACTTGAGCAAGTTGTGCCTGGTTGTATAGCATTTTTTCAAAATGAGGGATCAACCAGATATCATCAGTAGCGTAACGGTGGAAACCACCGCCTATCTGATCATAGATGCCTCCTTGAGACATTAATTCCAGTGTGTTTTCAATACCCTGATTCAATGATTTATTGCTATGGCGTTGCGCTATCTGTAATAGAAATAATAACGCGGGTTCACTGGGAAACTTTGGGGCATCACCGAAGCCTCCGGTAAAGGCATTTATTTGAGCTAATAAATATTCCTCGCTTAGTTGAATCGTATCTTCTTCGAGTGATTTCAGATCACTCTTGTGCTGCATGATCTGTGTGACCAGTGCGCTTAATTCATTTGATTGATTTAAAATAAGTTCTGGTTCTTCAATCCATGTAATATTAATTTTTTCAAGGAGTTCGGTAAAGATATCTGGCGGCAGGTAAGTTGCTCCATAAAAAGGTTTTCCATCAGGTGCCAAAAATGAGGACATGGGCCAACCTCCGCGGCCTGCGACCAGTCTGACAGCAAGCATATAGGCTTCATCGACATCAGGGCGACGTTCTCTATCAACCTTGATGGCAATAAAGTGTTGATTAAGGAACTCTGCAATTTTTTTGTCCTCAAAGCTTTCATGTTCCATAACATGGCACCAGTGACAAGTGGAGTAACCGATAGAAAGAAAGATGGGTTTGTTTTCTTTTTTCGCCACGGTCATGGCTTCTTCTCCCCAGGGAAACCAGTTCACCGGATTATGTGCATGCTGAATCAGGTAGGGGGAATCTTCCAGAATCAGTCGATTGGTATAGATGGCTTGTCCTGCAGCAGAGAGATGGCGAGTCCTCGGTAGATAATCGTCTCCTTTGGCAAGCATGGCACTGTTCAGTTGATATTCAAGCTTTTCGCTATGAGGATCCAGACCAGGCAATGGCCCTGCTAGGCTCGCGGGGGGATAGGCAATAATAAACACACAAATTATTGGGATTAACCGTAGGATCATCATGTCTAATCATCAGGATTTCGGATCAATAGAATAGCATTTATAATCTTTAACTATCATAAATATGAACCATAAAAATTATAAAGAGAAGTGGGGTCAAAAAAGCAATATTCGACTATTGTTTTTATCTATTCTCTGCATATTAGTGCTTTCGTCTTGCGGAGATCAAAAGACAGTCCTTGAAACAATTCGTGAGTCTGGTGAGTTACGGTTCGTCACTGTAGAAAGCCCACTAACATATTTTAAAGGATCAGATGGCAAGGCCGAAGGTCTAGAATTCGATTTAGCCAGTATGTTTGCTGATAGTCTGGATCTCGATTTAAATTTGATTATTGTAAAAAACAAGCATGATGTGACTTCACTGATCAATAAGAATAAAGCGCATATCGGTTCATCCGCATCCGCATTATCCGGGTACCCTAATAATACGCTTGAATATGGCCCTGCTTATATCACAGCAAGAAGGCAACTTGTTTATCATCAGAAAAATAGAAAACCAGGATCAATTGCATCCCTTAAAGAAGATGAGATCGTTATTGGTGAAGACGAGTCTTATCAAACACTATTAAAAAAATTAAGCTTTTTTTATCCGGATCTTGCCTGGCGCGCGCTTGAAAATAAAAGCATGACTGAAATTCTCAAGATGGTGAATGATAACAAGGCGCCAATTACAATTGCAGATTCTAATTGGGTAGACATGTATCGTTATCTCTTCCCTGAAGTCAGGGTCGCTTTCGATATCACAGGGGAATTACCTGTTGCGTGGGTATATCAACAAAATAGTGATCGTTCGTTAGATGAGGCGGTCAGAAAATTCTTTAATAAAATTAATAAAAATGGTTTATTGGATAAATTAATTAATCATTATTACAAATATGCAAAATCATTTGATTATATTGATACGCGCGTGTTTATAGAGAATGTTCATAAGACCTTACCGAAATATAGGGAGCTATTTATAAAATCAGCCATAGAAACGGAACTGGACTGGTTTCTTCTGGCGGCAATGAGTTATCAGGAATCTCACTGGAACCCAAAAGCAAAATCTTCTACAGGTGTGCGAGGACTGATGATGTTAACAATAGACACAGCCAAATCATTGGGCGTTGAGGACAGGCTTGATCCAGAACAAAGTGTCATGGGTGGTGCGCGTTACCTGATTCAGATGAGAAGCAGACTGCCGGAAAGAATTAAGGGGGAGGACAGGCTGTGGTTTGCACTTGCTGCCTATAATGTTGGTTTTGGGCATCTGGAGGATGCCAGAAGATTAACCCAGTCTCAGGGCGGTGATGCGGATAAATGGCTGGACGTAAGAGAAAGATTGCCGTTATTGGCAGATGAAAACTGGCATCAAAAAACTGAGTATGGCTATGCCAGGGGGGCTGAGCCCGTGACTTATGTGAAAAATATTAGACGCTATTATGATATTTTGAAATGGAAAGACGCCGAAATTAAAAGAGTTGTCCAACAACAAAGCCAGGAAAATAGCAAAGATAAAAACAAAGTATTACCGATCATCAATTCTCCAGTGTTGTGACTATTCAGATGCTGTAGTTAATCGATGTTGTTCCTCATACCATTTATCTGCCAGTGTCCTGGCTTCAATGATCTGGTATTCAGTCAATTTTTCGCTGATTTTAAATAGCAGATCTTTGATCTGGGAGTTTTGTGATTCATTCGCAAGTAACATCCATGCGTATGCCTGGACATAATCCTTTGTCACCCCAAGCCCCTTTGCCAGATGGATTGCCGTTGTACATTGAGCTTTAAAATATCCTTGTTTGGCTGCTTTTCTAAACCAGTCGTAGGCGGTTTTTTCATCCCGGTCTACACCCAGGCCTTTATGGTACAGTCGCCCCAGTCGGTATTGGGCCCTGGCATAATCGCCTTCGGCGGCCAGTTGATAAAATCTGGCTGCCTTTACTTCATCTATTTTAACATCAAGTCCTTGCAGATATATTTGTCCCAATTGGTAATTTGCTTTCGGATAATCCTGATTAGCGGCCCTCTGTAACCATTTTCCAGCCTCGCTATAATCCTGTTCGACACCGAGACCATGTATGTATAGAAGTCCAAGATTAAATTGTGCCTTTACATAGCCCTGCTGCGCTGATTTTTTATGCCATTCATAGGCTTGTTGGTCATCTTGATCAACTGCGTGTCCACCCGCGTACATCAAGGCAAGGTTATACTGGGCTTTTTCATATCCGTGCATGGCAGCATCTTGATACCACTCGAATGCCTGTTCATAATTTTGCTCCGTTCCCTGACTGTTCATACACATTAGCCCAGCATTCAGTTGTGCTTTCACGTGTCCTTGTCTGGCGGCACGGGCATACCATTGAAAAGCTTCTTTATCATTTTTATCAGTGCCATGACCATGCGCATACATATATCCCAGATTATATCTGGCACCTGCGTGTCCATTATTTGCAGCCTTTAAATACCACTCAAAAGCCTTTGATAAATCTTTTTCTGTGCCAATGCCACATTGATAACACCAGGCAAGATTAGCTTGAGCACTATCCTGATTTTGATTTGCAGATAGAGAGAACCAGTGAAATGCTTGAGTGTTATCCTGTGCTACACCATTGCCGTTGATGAAGAATTGTCCTAAATGATTTTGAGCTTTCGCCGATCCTGTTTCTGCCGCTTTGCGGTACCAATATGCAGCTTGGGCAAGATCAACGGGCACACCAATTCCATTCTCATATAAGTCTGCAAGCTGAAGCTGGACATCAATGTCACCTGAACCAGCATCAGAAACGAGTTGTGATATGTCTACTGGCATAACTGCTTTATCATCTATTTATTTTGGTGTTCGGGCAATCCGTTTTACCGTTGTTCATCGGTGCCTGATAGAATCAGACTCATGAATGAAGAAAAAGCGATTGATTCTTTTCAAAATCTTGGCCCAGATGAGATCCTCAATGCGATAGAGAGTACAGGATTAGAGTGTGATGGTTGTGTTTTCGCGCTAAATAGTTACGAGAACAGGGTTTACCAGATTGGTATTAATGAATCCGAGCCTGTCATTGCCAAATTTTACCGACCGGCACGATGGTCGGATGAGGCCATCAGGGAAGAACAACAATTTACAATTCAGTTATCCGAACATGAAATTCCAGTGATTGGGCCAGTGGTTAATGCAAAAGGTGAATCCTTGCATCAATATGAAAATTTCCGTTTCTCACTCTATCCACGCAGAGGTGGTCGACCCCCGGAACTGGATAACCCAGAACACCTGAAACAACTCGGTCGATTTATGGCACGGATTCATAATGTCAGTGCGGCAGAGCCATATCAACATAGACCAACACTAGATCCGGAAACCTTTGGCACTGACTGTAATATCTATCTGCTTGAAAATGGGTTTATACCGATTGAGCTTGTTACGGCATATAGGACACTGACCGAAGATATAATGAAAAGGATTTATCAATGTTACGAGCGGGCAGGCGATGTCAGTATCATTCGATTACATGGTGATTGCCATCACGGCAATATCCTTTGGCGAGATGATTCTCCTTTTATTCTTGATTTCGATGATGCCCGGATGGGTCCAGCGATTCAGGATTTGTGGATGTTCTTATCAGGTGATCGAGAGTACATGACTGAAAGACTTGCTGACCTACTGGAAGGTTATTCGGAATTCCGTGATTTTAATATTAGCGAATTGTATTTAATCGAAGCGCTCAGGTCGCTCAGGATAATGCATCACTCAGCATGGTTAGCGCATCGCTGGAGTGACCCTGCCTTTCCCATGGCATTCCCATATTTTAATACCCAACAGTATTGGGAAGATCATATACTGAGCTTACGTGAGCAGGCAGCATTGATGGATGAACCACCCTTACAGTGGGACAGGTACTAAATTAGGTATATAGCAAAAGAAAAATGACAGACATTCAAGACACTCCGATCCTGGAAGAAAATAAAGCAGTGGAGCAAGTGTACAACTGGAAATATATTTTAAATATTGCCAGTGGACACAAACGTGAAATTGTCTACGCAAATATTATTGCTATCCTGGCAACGCTCGCTAGTGTGCCTTTACCTTTATTGATGCCATTACTGGTTGACGAAGTCTTGTTAAATAAACCGGCAACCGTTGTAGCAACAATTAACGCCAATACCCCCGATGCATGGCATGGTCCAATGCTCTACATCTCGGTGATACTGATTTTAACTTTATGCCTGCGATTAACTGCGTTGGTATTGAACGTATGGCAATCAAAACAATTTACCATTATTGCGAAAGATGTCATTTTTAGAATTCGTCACTCCTTGTTATCACATCTGGAGAAAGTCTCCATGCCTGAATATGAAACGCTGGGAT
>JAKZTI010000036.1:0-4105 GCA_047517145.1 Gammaproteobacteria bacterium | reverse complement strand
TTTCTTCCTTGGTATATCCATTATCCTGGAAACCGTCGATCTGAGGTAAGGCATTAAAAGCAATCTGTTTGGGATATATCTCACACACTGCGGGTCGCCCATTCAACAGTTCGGCGGTCTGCTTTGCCAGTTCTTTTATTGCTTCTTTACCCGTTCCGGACACTGCCTGATAGGTGCACACATTGATCCGCTCAATAGTTGCAGCATCATGGATCGGCTTTAGTGCAACCAACATTTGAACCGTCGAACAATTTGGATTGGCAATTATCCCTCTGTTTTTGTAGTCAGCAATGGCGTGGGGGTTAACCTCTGGTACAACCAGAGGAATATCATCGTCGTAACGAAACTCAGAGGTATTGTCGATCACCACACAACCCGCTTCAACTGCACGCGGTGCATGTATTTTTGATACGGATGCGCCTGGAGAAAAAAGGCCAATATCGACACCTTTGAAATCAAATTTTTCCAACTCTTCTACGGTGACAGTCTTGCCGTTGAAACGAATAGTTGAACCAGCAGAACGACTGCTGGCAAGTGCATAAATATTTTCCACGGGAAAATTACGCTCTTGCAAAATAGACAACATGGTTTCACCAACTGCACCGGTAGCGCCAACAACTGCAACATTAAATTTCTTACTCATTAATCCATTACCTAACTCAAATCGTATTAATTAAAGTGCCGCGACAACAGCATCACCCATTTCACTGGTGGACACCTTTGTCATGCCCTCAGAAAATATATCGGCTGTCCTTAAACCACTTGCTAACACTTTCTGTACTGCCTGTTCTACTCGATCCGCATGTGTCACCTCTGCCAGGGAATACCTTAACATCATGGCTGTCGAGATTATGGTTGCCAGGGGATTGGCAATATTCTGTCCTGCAATGTCAGGTGCTGAACCATGAATAGGCTCATACATGCCCTGACCTTCAGCATTCAATGAGGCAGAAGGCAACATACCGATAGACCCCGTAAGCATAGAAGCCAGATCAGATAAAATATCGCCAAACATATTGGTCGTAACGATCACATCGAACTGCCCGGGGTCACGTACCAGTTGCATGGCCGCATTATCCACATACATATGATCCAGGCTGACCTCTGGATAGTCCTTTGCCACACGAGTCACAACTTCACGCCAGAGTTCGGTCGCCTCCAGCACATTTGCTTTATCTACCGAACACACTTTCTTACTTCTTTTCATGGCTACATCAAATGCAGTGTGCGCAATTCTTTCAATCTCGGATTCCTTGTAAACCAGCGTATTAAAACCCTCGCGCTGTCCATCTTCCAGGGTTCTGATGCCACGTGGTTGTCCGAAATAGATGCCGCCAGTTAATTCACGCACGATCATAATATCCAGCGCACCAATTACCTCCGGTTTTAGAGACGAAGCCTCTGCGAGTTCCTTGTAGAGAATGGCAGGTCTCAGGTTGGCATACAGATCAAGACCAGCACGAATCGCCAGCAGGCCTTTTTCCGGTCTTAGTGAACGTTCGATCTTGTCCCATTTTGGCCCTCCAACAGCCCCCAATAAAACCGCATCTGATTGTTTGCCCAGAGCAAGCGTTTCATCGGGCAATGGCACGCCTGTCTCATCAATAGCACTGCCACCGATTAAACCTTGTTCAGTGCTTATCTGAAGACCATACTTTTCTACCAAGGCATTCAGCACTTTTTCCGCTTGCGTCACAATTTCCGGACCAATGCCATCCCCGGGAAGTATTAATACGCTTTTGCTCACATCAAATACCTATAGTTAAATTATGTCCTCTGCGCAAAATCATAACGCAGCGCAACAAAAGGTGGCAAAGGATACATCAAGTTGCTGGATTGTTCATCAAGTCTCTGATGGTTAACCACGCGGCAAACATAATCAGCAGACCACCTGCCCACTCTCGCAGAGTTAGAATTTCTTCGGTCAGCAATGCCGCAGAAACAGCGCCAGCAAATACCTCAAATAACATAATCGCTGCCGAACGATGTACTGGTAGATGCGTCACTCCATATAGCGCTGTATATGTCATCAGGGTCATACCAACAGAACCTACCAAAAGAGCAAGTGCCAGTGATGCTCCACTAAATTCAGGCGGTGAAGCATGACTCAGGAAAAGTCCGATAATGGTAAGCACCAAAACGCCGATCCATGCCGACCCCATCTTCAAGATAATTGGAACATCACCAATTTTCCTGACCACAACATTATGCGCAGCAAACGCTATCCCGGAGGAAACTGCGAGAAGATCAACCTGAGAAAATTGAAAAAACGTGTTGCTTTCTGATGGCCATAAAATAACCAGTGCTCCAATGAAAGAAATGAGTAGCGAAATTCTGGCCATGATCGAAAGACGTTCATGTAAAAATATGAAACCAAATATTAGCGTCCAGATTGGAGATAAATAAAACAAGATTAATACTCTGACTACATGCCCTTCGAGCATGGCCAGAATAAATGACAGATTAGTCCAGCCGGCAAACAGACCTAATAATAAAAAAGATAGATCATGTGCGCGCAGACCATGTTTTTGTTTCCAGAAATATGGCCACAGTGGCATAAACGCTGACACATAGATAATCAGCGTTGCCCACAGGCCAGGTAGTCCCAATCCTTGCAGTACCCTGAGTGGATACCAGAATGTTCCCCATAGCGTTGCGGCAATCAGGCAACTGATAACTGGTAGCAGCGTTGAATTATTTTTAGTCGACATATAGCCTATACTACGTGCTTTTAAAATTCTGTCTGTCGAACAATAGCAATGAACTCTTAATTTATGAATCCTGGGCTTGAAAAATTACACCCCTACCCTTTTGAGAAGCTTACACAGCTCAAGCAATCAATAACGCAGGAAACATCTGTTATCTACCTATGCCCCGAGACACCTATCTCCAATACCGAACTCACAGCAGGATTATATTCCCAGCAAAACATAACTGTGTTGCCTGGAAGTTTCCTGTCACGTAGCATAGCCGCCGGTAATCCCGGTAAAAATCGAATACGCATCGCGCTTGTCGCTGAAATAGGCCAGTGCATCGAGGCAGCCGAAAGAATGTGTGAATATATAAGAACGCTTTAATATGAATATTGATTTGGAAATTTAACATCAACAAATTTTAAAAAGTCAGGAAAATTAAAACATGAGTAAGCTTGAGAACATAGTTAACGAACACTTTGAAAACCGCTCGGACATCACCCCGGCATCCGCCAGTCAGGAACTGAGAGATACCATTGCAGAGGTAATCACAGGTCTGGACAGTGGCACTATGCGTGTCGCTGAAAAGAAAGGTGGTGAATGGGTAGTGAATCAATGGCTGAAAAAGGCCGTACTGCTTTCCTTTCTGCTTGAAGAAAACAGAGTCATCGATGGCGGATTTACAAATTACTACGATAAAGTCCCATCAAAATTCAACGGTATGAACAAGGACGATTTTGAGAAGATTGGCGCACGTATTGTGCCTTCTGCAAACGCCCGTCATGGCAGTTATATCGCACCCGGTGTTGTCATGATGCCATGTTATATAAACATTGGCGCTTATGTGGACACAGGTACCATGGTAGACACATGGGCCACAGTCGGTTCCTGTGCTCAAATTGGTAAGAATGTACACCTCTCTGGTGGTGTAGGTATTGGTGGTGTCCTTGAACCATTACAGGCTAACCCAACGATTATCGGTGATAACTGCTTTATAGGTGCACGTTCAGAAGTGGTAGAAGGCGTGATTGTTGACGATGGTGCTGTTATCTCCATGGGTGTGTATATCGGTCAAAGTACTCGCATATTCAATCGTGAAACAGGTGAAATAACTTATGGGTATATCCCACCAGGCTCTGTTGTCGTGTCGGGTAATTTACCTTCCAAAGATGGGAGTTATAGTCTCTATTGTGCAGTCATCGTCAAACAGGTAGATGAGAAAACACGCGGCAAGGTGGGCATCAATGAATTATTGCGTGACATTTAACACAGCATCTAAATTATCTCTGATTTAGACATGAGTATTATCCTTTACGGTATCAAAAATTGCGATACCGTAAAGAAGGCACGGCGCTGGTTAGAAGCCCAGCAAATAGAATACGTATTTCACGATTTCAGAGTAGATGGTCTGA
>JAKZTI010000035.1:0-2502 GCA_047517145.1 Gammaproteobacteria bacterium | reverse complement strand
AATCTGGAGATAGATATTTTTGTGGTGTCGAAATATTTTTTATCAGGCCAGAACCGAATCGTTGTCCCTGTGTTGCGCTTACCTACCTCACCAATAACCTTGAGTTTTGATTTAACCTCGCCAGAGGCAAAGGACATACTGTATTCCTTACCGCCACGCTTGACGCTGACATCAAGTTTACTGGAGAGTGCGTTTACCACCGACACACCAACACCATGCAAACCGCCTGAAAACTGATAATTCTTGTTTGAAAATTTTCCGCCTGCGTGTAGTTTGGTTAAGATGACCTCAACACCAGAGACCTTTTCTCCTGGATGTTTATCGACAGGCATGCCACGGCCATCATCACGGACAGAAACCGATCCATCCTTATGTAGGGTAACCTCAATTTTTTCTGCGTAGCCGGAGATGGCTTCATCGACACTGTTATCAACCACCTCCTGTATCAGGTGATTGGGTCGGGAGGTATCTGTGTACATGCCGGGGCGTTTTCGAACAGGATCCAGCCCAGTCAGGACTTCTATGTCGGACGCATCATAACTCTGGCTCAAGCGTGTTTACCTTTAATGATTTTTAAACGAAATACAGTGTTTCAGACATGACGCGAGGATACATCAGCTGTACGGTAGAGACTACATTAGAATGAATGATTTAATCTAAATCTTCTAATAATAATTTTCGTACACTGTCTGGAACTACATCAACCACATGGTGGTATTCAGCGTGCGTAATACCTGCCGACAGATTTGCGCCGCTTTTCAGTGAAGTTATCATTTCCTGATCCAGTTCAAAGCGAAGAAAATGAACTGCAGAGGTTTTATCATCATTGGTTCTTTCCATATCTTCGTTTGCAAATGGTGTGACTTTATCGTGACCCTCAACCTGCATCCAGATCGAGTCTTCGATTCCTCTCATCTTTGCCAGGGCAACTCTTCGCTCCGTTTCATCTGTAAACTCAATCATGAAGGTTGCTTTCCAGTTACTGCCATCTGGTATAAGCGGATTATAGGTGGCAAGTTCTTCTTCAATCGCTGCTGCCTCAAAAATACGTTCAATGCGGAGCATTTCCTGAATTTGATACTGGATTGTTAAGCTATCTTCAAAATAAACAGTGGCATTCAGGCCGATAGGTAATTGACGATTTTGCTTATGTGCGATGACCTTGGTCTTAAAATCACTACGCATTTCAGCATATTCCTCAAGTGACCAAAGGGCGCTTCGATCAAGTTTCTTCATATTTTTATCAGGGTAATTAGAATTTTTGCCTGAGTGCAAGGAAGCACCGCGCGTACGACTGCACGGACGCAGGAGGTAGAGCAACGCAGGAAGCCAAAGACGAGAACCGCAGTTTATATGGCATACATGAGGATTTGAGCACGGAGCTGACGCCGCAATCGCGGAAAAAGACTGTTAATAGAGGGCCCATTAATCTATTCCGTATGCCTGTTTAAGTAATCCGAAAGGATTTTCTGGTTTCATATCACCCTCTAGTCCATTCTCTATCTGATGGCCTGCCATCGGACAATCACTGACATAGTGATCAATCTCGGATTTATTTATTTTGTTTGTTATGGGACGGCATATCTTCATCGATGTCTCATGAAATTCGCTTTTAACGGCATAGGTACCATCGTGCCCCGAACAACGCTCAATCACTTCAATCTCAGTATCAGGTACCAACTGCATAATGTCTCTGGTCTTCATGCCAATTTTTTGTACACGTTGATGACAGGGAACGTGATAAGCAATCTTTCCAAGTTTATTTTTAAACTGAGTATCAAATTTTCCGGCCTTATGTCGCAACATTAAATACTCAAATGGATCAAAGATGTTTTCCTGTACTTTCTTCACATCAGCATCGTCAGGGAACATCAGTGGCAATTCCTGTTTAAACATCAAAACACAGGATGGAATGGGAGCAATAATATCCCAACCTTGATCAATTAATTTGACCAGTTCAGGAATATTGACCTGCTTGGATTTTTCCACTGATTCAAAATCGCCCAATTCCAGTTTTGGCATGCCACAACATTTTTCTTTGTCGGTCAGGCGAACAGCAATGCCATTATGTTCAAAGATGGTGATCAGATCCTCACCCAGCTGCGGGTCATTCTTGTTGCCATAACAAGTAGCAAATATTGCGACTTGCCCACGCGTGGTTTCTGTTGCCTCGATACTGATTTCTTTCTTATCACGCCGGCCAAACCGTTTACGCAAATTATTACTATGAAATTCCGGCAAAATCGCCTGAGGATGAATGCCGATGGTTTTATCCATGACGTTTCGTGCCACGGAGTTTTTATTGACCGCATTTACCGTTTGAGCCACGATTGGTATACCTGCAATACTAGCAACCGCATCCGTTGAGGTAAGCACCTTATCTCTTAATTTAGTCTTGCCTTTCTTATAATTAATCGCCTTGGATTGCAGCATCAAATGAGGAAAATCTACATTCCACTCATGTGGTGGTACATAAGGGCATTTTGTCTGAAAACACAGATC
>JAKZTI010000034.1:0-14002 GCA_047517145.1 Gammaproteobacteria bacterium | reverse complement strand
TATTTGCATTCCACAATGGGTATTGTTTAGCTGGTAGTTTTTCCTGTCACCTTCTCTTTATGGCTATACCTAAAAATTCAATCGCTTAAGATATTAACGTTGTAGCTAAGCCGCCTCATCCTTGAGTGATTGCAGATGGTGAATATTAATTTTAACCATGTACTATTCCCCACAAGCCGATAACAGCAAGTGATGAACATATAAAGGCAGACAATACCAAAACAATAGATATTGTCCTTGTTGCTGGATGTCTCAATCCTGGAAGACCAAATGATAAATTAAGCAAGGCTAATATTATTATTGTGATTGGCAGGCCAAATGAAATAATCTCTCCCAAGCCCCACTGCCGCCAGAACTCCAGACCAATAACAAGCCATGTAATTTCTTTAAGAATTAAAGCTGACCACATTGCAACAAGCAGCCATTTCATTTTTACTTTGTTATTCATTTCAGCTATTTCAGGATAGATCGATTTTTAAAAAAGAGCCACATTGGTTATGTCCAGATGCCTTTCTTCACCCGTTAATATCTTACTGAATTTATTTTGATGAGTAGCGAAAAAATCGCAGGGATGCGATTTTTAGTCCACCGGATCAGGGATGAGTCCTGTGGGAGGCGCGTTGGTCATCGATATAAATTCAGGAACCCGCAGGGTAAGACATTAAGGTTTTTTTCTTGGGCACTTCATTTTTTGGGCAAGCAAAGAAAAGTTTTGTACATGGATGCACTTATGCTGCGATCGCATGGATGCGAATGAGCAGTAACTCGCCATAGAGGCGAAACTATATTAAAAAAATCACTGGATTCCTGTTTCACGGGAATGACGGGTCAACTATGAAACCAAATACAACGAAGCCAAACCAAGAAAAGTCATAAACCCAACCACATCCGTCACCGTCGTTAACAAAACCCCACCAGCAATCGCCGGATCAATCCCGTAGTGTTTCAGGCCTAAGGGAATGACAGCTCCCGCTAATGCCGCGACGAGCAAATTCACAATCATCGCCAAACCAATAATAAAACCAAGCAAAACATTTTCAAACCAGAACACAACAATGACAGAAACCACACAGGCCCACATCAGGCCATTTAATAAACCAACCGCGATCTCTTTTAACATTAGGGCACGGGCATTCCTTCTGCCTAATTGACCCAGTGCAATCCCCCGTATAGCAATCGTCAGGGTTTGGCTGCCGGCCACACCACCCATCCCAGCAACGATGGGCATGAGTACGGCAAGAGCGACCAGTTGTTGAATGGTGTCTTCAAAACGACCAATGACCCAGGCACCAAGAAAAGCGGTCACCAGATTAATCCCCAGCCAAACGGCCCGGCGTTTGGTGCTAGTGAATATTGGCGCAAACATATCGTCATCACCCAGACCGGCCATGCTCCTGACGGTTTGTTCCGCTTCTTCCTGAATCACATCAACAACATCATCCACGGTGATACGTCCGAGTAATACACCTTGTTCATCAATGACCGCGGCAGAAATCCAGTCTCGTTGTTCGAATATTTTGGCAACTTCATTGACCGACAGATCGGCAGAGATACCCGCTTCCTCTATCATCAGTTCCCCGACGCTCTCATCAGGTTCGCCGACCAGAATATCAATCACGGGGAGTACGCCCAGATAATGGTTTTCTCGGTCCACGACCATCAGGTTATCTGTTCTTTCTGGAATATTTTCTACGCGCCGGAGGTAACGTATGACAACATCAAGTGGAACATCGGCACGGATCGGGATCACGTCTGTATTCATCAGGCCGCCGGCTGTATCCTCCGGATATGATAAAACCGAAGCTAGTCGCAATCTGTTTTGTTCATCCATGGACAGCAGTACACTGTCCTGGACATCTTCTGGCAGATCCTGAATGATGTCGGCGACATCATCTGTCTCCAGATCTTTGGTCGCCTCTGCAACTTCCTTTGGCTGCATTTGTTCGAGAAGATCAGTACGCACCACATCCTGAAGGTGGGCAAGTACGTCGCCTTCCATGTCGAACTCAATAAGGTTCCAGATTTTTTCACGAGATTTGCCTGGCAGGCTTTCCAGAAAATCTGCGACCTCTGAAGGGTGCATCTCTGACAACAAATTACGTACACGATCCAGAGATTTTCTGGCAAGCATCTCGTGCAGCTGTGCCAGGATATCCTGAGTTACGCCTGGTTGTGTTTGATCACTCATGATTAATGCCCTGAATAGATGGCACAAGTGTAACAGTCAGAAAAAAGAATAGGCAGGGGAATTTTTAAGGTAATTTTTTGCTATCAGTCTTTGGTTTCGCGCATAATGTTGGCGACTTCGATGCCATTACTTGCCTTTAATGTCTTGTTAGCCAGCACTTTAAGCTCGCTAATATTGCTGTCGATTATGATCTGTTTAACCTCCAGCAAGGTTGCCGGGTGCACACTGAATTCGCGCAAGCCAAGTCCTAGCAATAGCCGCGTATACTTTGTGTCACCTGCCATCTCTCCACACATCGCAACAGGAATATTTTCTTTTTTGCCGGCCTTAATCGTGGTATGAATCAGCCTTAATACGGCCGGATTCAATGGATCATATAAATAATTGACCTCATCGTTTACGCGGTCAATGGCCAAGGTGTACTGAATCAAATCATTGGTTCCTATGGACAGGAAATCCAGTTGCTTGGCAAAGATGTCAGCACAGACTGCTGCGGCCGGGACTTCTATCATGCCGCCAATCTGCAGATCATGATCATAAGGGATGTTAAGCTCATCAAGCTCCGTTTTAATATCATTGGTCATTTGTAAGACCTGTTGCATTTCATGCACGTTGGAAAGCATGGGTATCATGATGCGAACAGGCCCATGTACCGAGGCACGAATAATGGCGCGTAACTGTGGGCGGAATAAGGCCGGTTCTTTCAGGCATAATCTGATCGCGCGCAAGCCCAGTGCGGGATTGGTTGTGACTGGGCCACTTTGTCTTCCGCCATCAACCTGTTTATCGGCACCCAGATCCAGAGTGCGAATAGTTAAAGGCAGTCCTCTGAGGACATCAATAACTTCTTTATAGGTGGCATAATGTTCATCTTCATCAGGAGGAGCTTCCCGATTCATATAAAGAAATTCTGTACGGTAGAGGCCAACGCCGCTGGCACCAACTTCAACGACGGTTTCGAAATCTTTTGGCAGTTCAATATTTGCATGTAATGCGATAGGGACTTCATCGATCGTGATGGCGGGTTTGTTTTTGAGTTTTCCAAGTTTATTGAAGTAACGTTTTTCTTCTTTCTGCAAACGTTGGTAGTGTGACAATTCATGTCTGTCCGGATCGACCAGAATAATACCGCGTGTACCGTCGAGAATAATCTCTTCATTGTCCTTGATGTAACGCAAGGCATTTTGCAGGCCAACGATTGCCGGGATGCCGAGACTGCGAGCCAGAATAGCCGTATGTGATGTCGGCCCACCAAACTCTGTGGCAAAGGCGGCGATGCCATGATGTTGCATCAACACCGTATCGGCAGGGGTTAAATCATTGGCCATGACGATATAACCCGTTAATTGCTGATCAGCTTTTTCGTGTTGTAGCGGTGTCTGGTTCAGCAACACGCGCTGAATACGGTTAACCACATAATCCACGTCATCCTTACGTGTGCGTAAATAGGCATCGTCCATCTCATCAAAGACGGCAACCAAGGCATCCCGCTGGAGCTTTAGTGCCCATTCAGCATTACAGGAGAGCTCCTTTATGAGGCGCATCGGCTCTTTGGTCAGGGCAACATCGTCCAGCATCAGCAAGTGTGTGTCGATGAAAGCTTCGATATCCACGCTGGTTGAGTCAGGGATATGTTCACGAATTGCCCGTAGTTGTTGTCGAGCATTTGTCAGTGCGTTTTCGAAACGTTTTATTTCATCATCAAGCCGGTGTTTCTTGATACTGTATTCGCGAATATCAAGTTGGTCTCTTTTAACGACATGGACTTTGCCGATAGCAATACCTCTAGATACCCCCATTCCATGCAAGGCGATCGTCATTCATCTTCTCCAAAACGATCCAGCACCATGTTTTCCAGAGTGTCCAGCGCCTGTTTTTCATCATTGCCATGCGCAATGATTTCAATTTCTGTGCCCATGCCGACTGCCAGCATCATCACACCCATAATGCTTTTGCCGCTGACTTCCCGGCTACCATGTTTAAGGTTTATTTCGCAGCCAAAGCCTGAGGCAGTCTGGACGAATTTAGCCGCCGCCCGAGCATGCAGTCCGAGCTTGTTGATGATGGTAACTGATCTACTGGGCATAATTAACTCTCTGACACTATCTTTGAGATACCATCCCTGCCACCACTGACTGCTTTTTCAGAGAGCTCCTCAAGTGTTAGCTGGGGATAATTAAATACCCTAATCAGCATGGAAAGATTTAAACCGGAAACAACGTGTATATGTTTTTGTGAGGTCAATTTTTGGGCAATATTACAGGGTGTCGAGCCATACAGGTCTGTTAACACCAGGACTCCCTCTCCGGTGTCTAGTGCTTCTAATTGCTCAACAGCATCTTCAGATAGCTGATCCGGATCGCAATCACGAGAGGCAGTTAATAGTTTCGTTTGCAAAGGACAACCATTCAGCATCAACGTAGCAGTGCCAAGCAAGGCAGGACCGATACCGTCATGACTGATAATTAAAATACCAACACTCATTAAACTTTTTTCCTGTTAAATATCCCTGTGATTAATGATGACGTGTTTATTCTGTTGTCGAAAGTAGTCTGCGAGTTTTTCTGCTATATAAACAGACCGGTGTTGCCCACCGGTACAGCCAATCGCAAAACAAAGGTAACTTCGGTTACTGGCTTCGAAATGTGGCGTCCAGTAAGAAATAAAATCCTTTAGTTGCGTATATAAATCTTTTGCCAGATCATGGGTTTCCAGAAATTCGATCACGGCCTTGTCTTTGCCAGTAAATAATCGAAGATCTTTTTCCCAATATGGGTTTGGTAAATAGCGTGTATCAAAAACAAAATCAGAATCCTTGGGAACGCCATGTTTGTAGCCGAAGGAAACAAATTGCATAGACAAGGCCTCTGCTGGATGGTTGACTATTTGTTCTCGAACAAGATCGCGTAATCCATACATCGACAACAGGCTGGTATCGATGCGCAAGTCTGCACTTTCAGAAAATCGCTCCATGATCCCGCGCTCTTTCTCGATAGCATCTATCAGGGAAACAGCATCGGAAGAAAGAGGGTGTTTGCGCCGTGTTTCGCTGTATCTTTTTGTTAAAATGTCATCGTTCGCTTCTATATAAATCAGCTCAACCGACAGGTTTTTTTGCTTAAGTAACTCTATTGATTCTGGCAAGTTAGCGATCAGGTGTTCCGGATTTCTGGCATCAATACCGACTGCGATTTCTTCTGCAGGGATGGTTTCCAGGTCTGTTAATTGATGTCCAAACTCATTGAGAAGACCAATCGGTAGATTATCAATGCAGTAAAAACCCGAGTCTTCAAGGGTGTTTAAGGCAACGGTTTTACCAGCGCCTGAAAGTCCACTGATCACGATCAGCCGTTGCTTGTTCTTAGACACTATTTTTTCTCTTGCTTCATCATCATGGCGGTTTGTCTTTCCGTGAGTTCTTCAGAAGCGTTATAGCCGCTCATGCGTAACATGTGGTTTCTTGCGGCACATTCCAGCAAAACGGCGAGGTTTCTGCCTGGTGCGACTGGTAGAGTAATTTCAGGTATTTCAAGATCAAGAATTGTCTGTGTGGTGTAGCTACCTTCCAATCGATCGATTTGTTTAATGCTTTCTTTGCTTAAAGGTTCAAGCCGTATAATGAGCCTTAGATATTTGTTGATTTTGATGGCGCTATCACCAAACAGTTCGCGAACGTTGATAATGCCAAGGCCTCTGACCTCAAGAAAATCCTGTAATGCATCCGGGCAAGTGCCATTAATGATGTCAGGTGCAAGACGAGAGAATTGAGGCGCATCGTCGGCGACCAGACGATGTCCGCGGGTAATCAATTCCAGAGCCAGCTCGCTTTTGCCAACGCCGCTAGGCCCGGTTAACAACACACCGATGGCATGAACTTCCATATAAACGCCGTGTAGCGTTAAAACATCGGCAAACAGATTGTTCAGGTAATAGTGTAAGGAATCTGTGAGGGTATTACTGGTTAGTGGCGAACTGAAAAGCGGAACACTATGTTCGTTACATTTTCGCTTTAGAAAAGTGGGCACGGTTTTTTTATGAGATACAATAATACAGGCAGGACCTGGTGCAAATAACTGGCGGATAGCATCTTGTTTTGTGATACTTCTCAGACCCTCAAAATATTTTAGTTCGGTGCCGCCAAGAATCTGGATCTGGTGAGGATGGATCAGATTAAGGTAACCAACCAGCGAGCCGCTTTCTGTTGTCTTTCCACCGGAGGTGTTTTTCTTCTTCTTACCTTTGCCGGCAGCTGTCTGGTTATCTTTTGACTCCTCGGGAAGAATAACATTCGAGCCGCCTTGTTGCCCAGCTATCCACTGCAGGCCGTATTTTTCAGAATGACTGTCAAAGAGTTCTTTTACTGTAATTTGACTGGTCATATCCGGCATAATAATTACCCTGTGAGTATTTTGTGTAATCCTTCGACACTTGTCTCTGACCTTAGTTGTTCAAGCGTTTCAGTGTTGCTAAACATTTCAGCCAGATGAGCCAGCGTTTTTAAATGCTCGTCAGTGGAATCTTCAGGCACAAGCAGTGCAAACAAAAGATCGACGGGGGCATCATCTATAGCGCCATAATCGACCCCATATTGTAACTGGATAAAGGCAGCAATGGTCTTTTTGCTGCCTTTCAGTCTGCCGTGTGGTATGGCGATGCCTTTGCCAAGCCCTGTACTGCCTAATTTTTCTCTGGCCACCAGACAATCAAAGACCTCGATATAGCTGATGGATGAATCGGTGTTAGCCAGGAGCTTTGATAATTCTTCCAGCGTCATTTTTTTGCTCGAAAACGCCTGGCCACAAAGGATACTGTCAGAAGAAAGTATTTCTGATATTTGCATGATTGTTTAGTTTGTTTTTTTGTATGGATATCAGCGGCTACGGCGCTAGACGGCCTCCTGATTTTTAAGCCCTTCACCGCGATGATGATCTTTTAATTTTTCTTTATGTTTTTTGATCTGGCGATCAAGCTTGTCGGCCAGACTATCGATGGCCGCATACATATTTTCATCTTCTGAATCTGCGTAAACTTGTCCCCTGCTAACATGAATAGTGGCTTCAGCCTTTTGTCTGTCTTTTTCTATTTCAAGGATAACGTGAGCATTTGTTATGTTATCGAAATGCCTTTCAAGGCGTTCGAGTTTCTCTTCTACATAGGTGCGTAAAGCGGGTGTTATATCGACATGATGACCAGTAATGTTGATTTGCATATTAAACTCCTGCGGTTTGTAGTAATCATTATTATTGTGATATCACCTGGTAGATATCAGGCAAGTCGTTTTCTTTCATTAGAAGGTGAAATTGCCATCGCCTCTCTGTATTTTGCTACCGTCCTACGGGCAACATTTATCCCTTGCTCCGATAATAATGCTGAAATTTTACTATCACTTAAAGGTTTCTTGGGTGTTTCTGCAGCGATCAATTTCTTAATAAGTGCACGGATCGCTGTCGAAGATGCAGCTCCACCATGACTTGTGCTCAAGTGGCTTGAGAAAAAATATTTGAGTTCAAATATGCCTCTAGGTGTGTGCATATATTTACGTGTAGTCACTCGTGAAATGGTAGATTCATGCATGCCCAGCGCGTCTGCCACATCATGTAAAACCATTGGTTTCATGGCTTCCTCTCCATATTCAAGGAAGGCACGTTGCCGTTCGACGATACATGTTGCGACACGTAATAAGGTTTCGCTCCTGCTTTGCAGGCTTTTGATAAACCACCTGGCTTCTTGTAAGTGAGATTTCAGGGACACATTGTCTTCGCTGTTATCTGCTCTACGTATCATACTAGCATAGCTGGTATTGACTCTTAAGTGTGGTATTAATTCTGAATTGAGCTCAACTCTCCAGCGTCCCTTGACCTTTCTAACAAAAACATCCGGGGTAATATATTCTGTGCGTGTCTCATGTATTTGTCCGCCTGGGCGCGGATTCATTGACTGGATTAAGACAATAACATCCTGTAGTTTTTCCTGATCCAGTTTGAGTCGCCTCATAAGGTGATTAAAGTCTCTGCCGGCAAGTAAATCAAGATGTTTTGAAACAAGTTCTATAGCCGATGCCAGCATCGGGGTGTCTTTATCACACTGGCGTAGTTGCAACAACAGGCACTCCTGTATGTTCCTGGCGGCAACACCGGTTGGCTCCATGGCCTGAATCATATGCAAGACAGCTTCTATTTCATCCAGTCCAATTTCTGACTCTTCACCTTCCGTGTTTTCGCCATCGATTTCTTTACTTAAAGAGGTATGAATATCTGTGAGATCAGAATTTAAATATCCGTCGTCATCCAGTGCATCAATGATTGTGGTGGCAATAGCCCGGTCAGTGTCACTGATGGTTGTAAGATTTAATTGCCAAAGTAAATGTTCCCTCAGCGTTGCGTCATGACTACTTTGATTTTCGAAACTAAACTGAGAGCTTTCGTAAATTTGGGGGGTGTTTGTGCTGTTTTCATATATACCACTTTCATAAGTATCTTCCCAGACACTATCAACGGTCAGTTCATCTGGAATATTTTCCGGTTCTGCCGAAGCGGTCATTTCCTGTGTTGTGTCCAGGTTATTTTCTTCCGGGTTATTTTCTTCTGTCTTTTCGTCCTCACTGTTTTCTGTTGAATCATCTTCCGCTGTTTCCAACATCATGTTGGATTCCAGGGCCTCCTGTATCTCGACCTGTAATTCCATGCTTGATAGTTGCAATAGGCGAATTGCCTGTTGCAACTGTGGTGTCATGGTCAGGCTCTGGCCAATTTTTAGTTGAAGCGAGGCTTTCATACACTGAGTTTAACCTAAAAAATGCTTTTCAGGAAAGTTGGAACAATTATTGCTTGAATATTAAAGGCGGTATTAAAAATAGTATTAGAGTGGAGATCAGGGAGCGCTACAAACTAAAATTATTACCCAGATAGACATCCCTGACTTGCTCATTTTCAAGTATTTCAACCGGGGTTCCCTCGGCAATGATGCGCCCATCATTGACGATATAGGCACGATCACAACTGGATAAAGTCTCGCGGACACTGTGGTCGGTGATGAGGATGCCGATGCCATGTTGGCTAAGGTAGCGGATAATTCTTTGAATATCACTCACTGAGATCGGATCGATTCCGGCAAAGGGCTCATCAAGTAGGAGGAAGCGTGGCTCTGTGGCCAGAGATCGGGCAATCTCCACGCGCCTACGCTCACCACCAGAGAGGCTTGTGCCAATATGGTCACGCAGGTGTGTGATATGAAATTCTCGCAACAGGTTTTCAAGTCGCTGTTTTGCCTTGTTCTCGTTTAGGTTTGGCCGCGTCTGTAAAATAGCCATGATATTTTCTTCAACGGTCAGTTTGCGAAATATGGACGCTTCCTGTGGCAAATAACCCAGTCCGAGATGCGATCGCTGATCCATGGGCAAGCCGCTGATCTCACGTTTGTTGATATGGATAGTACCGTCGTCAGAATGGATCAAACCAACAATCATATGAAAGCTGGTAGTTTTACCTGCGCCATTGGGCCCCAACAGGCCAACAATTTCGCCACTATGTACTGTCAGACTTACATCCTTGACAACCTGTCTTGCGTAGTATGATTTACTGAGGTGTCTAACCGAGAGGACACTCATAAAATATTATTCTTTCTTCTTTCTAGGCTTGAGAATAATCTTAACGCGCTCACCACTTGAGTCGGAAGAACCTGAGGCGTTTTGTTGTTTGACGCTGCCCCTGGCCTTGACCCTGCTGTGCTCCGTGTCATATTCAATTCTGTTGCCACTGAAGCTCAGGCCTTCCTGTTTGAATGATGCCTTGTCGATAAGAACAATCAGATTTTTGAGTTCATAATATTCCATTCGCAAGGCCTCGGCTTCATCATAGATTTTGCTATCATCTGGAAGCTGTCGGTATCTCGCTGGCTTGCCTTCCATGATCAGGGTATCTAGCTCATCATCTGTAAAATAAACGGTCATGGTATCGCCAGTCATGCGAACACTACCCTGAGTTAATACCACGTTGCCACGATATATGGTCACGCCTTTTTCATCATCAAGATCAGCATAATCTGCTTCTATTTCTATCGGCTGATCCTTGTCTGTTGATAAGGCCCAGGTACTCACAGTAAACAAAAGGCTAGCACAGATAAATACTATGCTGCGTAATATCGTGAGTCGGCCAAGGTAGAATTTTTTAGGGTAGAATTTTTGTATATACATTGTTTAGTAGCTCTAGTCTGTTTTCGCCCAGGTATGCGTGCATACCAGTCGATTTTATCGTCATTTTTTTTCCAATGATCGTCGCTGGTTTATCCGTTTCTGCATATTCCTGATCCATGAGTACACGGACATCACTGGTAATAATTTCAAGTTCTCTAGTACCATCAGCATCTAGCTGTATTAATCTTGTCTTTCCACTTAGCAGGATAACCTCATTATCTTCGGTTACCCAACCTTTCTCCGCAGTAATTGTGGTTGGTGGTTTTTCCAGTCGAAATATTTCCAGCTTGGGGTTGATGAGTTCTATTGTATTGTCATCTGGATAATGTGCCATGTAATCTGCATAAAGTTTATTTTTTTGAGAGCCGTCCTGATTCATGGTCAATGTCGTTAGCTCATGCATGTAATTATCAGGATCGTGGCGTAATACAGATATTTCAGTAGACTCGGTTTCAGACAAACGGTTCAGCAACCAGGCGCTGCCGATGGCAAGCAAGCTTAATACGATGACTATTTTCCAACGCAAAGACGGCATAGATTAACCAGGCATAATGGAAACATGAATGCTTGCGCAAATGGTTTCAGTCATCAAGAAATTGTTGAATTTGCGAATCAAGCGTTCCTCTTGCGTGCATAATTAATTCACAAACTTCTCTGGCTGCACCATAACCGCCTTTTTCTTTGGTGACCCAGTGCGCATGTTCAACGACCAGAGGATGTGCATCAGCAACTGCTATGGCCAGGCCAACACGATGCATTGCGGGTAAGTCAATAATGTCATCGCCGACATAGGCCGTTGCTTTCGCATCTACATTTAATTTGGTGAGCAAGTCTTCGAGTGCCTTGCCTTTATCGTTTTGACCCTGATAGACATACTCAATGCCAAGCGCGGCCATGCGCTCAGAAACAATACTTGATGAGCGTCCTGAGATAACGGCGATATGACAACCTGAGTCACGCAACATGACAAGACCCAGTCCATCACGGGAGTGAAAGACTTTATACTCATTGCCGTTTTCGCCCAGTATCAGGCCGCCATCAGTCAGCACACCATCGACATCGAAGATGGCCAATTCTATTTGTTCGGCCCTGTTAAGTATGTCTTTATCGATTGTTTCAAACATATTCAGACAACCCTTGCTCTCAGCAGATCGTGCATGTTTAACAGACCAATCAATTTATTTTCCTTGTCGATGACAGGCAGTGCGTTGATGCGAGAATCTTCCATGATGGATAACGCTTCCGCAGCCAGGCAATCCTTGCTAATGGTTTTACAATTACGTGTCATTACTTCATCCATGCTTGTTTTATGGATGTCAATATCATTATCCAGTGCTCGTCTGAGATCTCCGTCAGTAAATATACCAAGCACAATATTTTTCTTATCAACAATAGCAGTTGAACCAAGTCCCATTTGCGTCATGATTAACAGGGCTTCGCTAAGTAAGGTCGTTTCCAGGACCGCGGGTAATTCTTTGCCGATATGCATGATGTCGCTTACATGTAATAACAGGCGCCGACCTAACATGCCTCCCGGGTGTGCAATAGCGAAATCTTTCTCACCAAAGCCGCGAGCTTCCAGCAAGGCAATCGCCAGGGCATCGCCCATGGCAAGTGCTGCTGTGGTACTGGCGGTCGGTGCCAGGCCGAGAGGACAAGCTTCTTTTGCCACGCTGACATCAATATTGACTGAAGCTGTTTTTGCCAGGGAGGAGTCCTTATTTCCTGTCATTGAAATCAATGGTACGCCAAGGCGTTTAATGACGGGTAATAAAGTCATTATTTCGTCCGTTTCTCCAGAATTAGATAGCTCAATCACAACATCATCATCCTTGATCATGCCGAGATCACCGTGACTCGCTTCGCCTGGATGGACAAAAAATGCGGGGGTTCCAGTGCTGGCGAGGGTTGCCGCAATTTTGTTGCCTATGTGTCCGGATTTACCCATGCCGAGGACAACCACCCTGCCCTCGCAGTCGAGCATGTGGAGACAGGCCTGAATAAAATTTTCGTCGATACGCTCATTGAGTTTTTCCAGGGCCTCGGTCTCGATGGTAATCACTGCACGTCCGAGTGTCAGTAATTTTTCATGTTCCTGTTTTGTATGTTTTTTGCTCATGGTTTCATTCTAACCGCTAAACAGCCAAGATTGGTATGCGATGAAGCAGATAAGTAATGTGGTCCCTTCAGCCCGATCAAATTTACCGGCGCCGCGGATAAAAACCATATACCCCATCAGCAGGGTCATGCCAATCATAACGGGGAAATCGCGGTGCAAGACGATACTGTCAAAATCTGTGGCGTGGATCATACCTGGGATGCCGATGACCGCGAGCATGTTAAACATGTTTGAGCCAATCACATTGCCAATTGCAATGTCGGCTTCATTCTTTTTAACGGCCATGATGGATGCTGCCAGCTCGGGCAGACTGGTGCCGATCGCAATAATTGTCAGGCCGATGATCAAATCGCTCAGACCAAAATGCTTGGCAACAACAATGGCACATTCCACTAGTACATATGCGCCACCTAATAACAGACCCAGACCCAGAAAAAACAAAAAGATGGACTTAGCGACATTAGATTTTTCTGGCAGTTCACTTTCGAATTCACTCAGCAGAGGATCTGTTTTTGCAGATTTTTTTGAAAGGACGATTACAGACAATATTGCCACTGTGAGTCCGACCAGCAGGAACACGGCATCGAGATGACTCAGGTTTTGATTCCACATCAAACCAACTGCTAACAAGATGGCTAAACCCATGATGAAGAATTCACGTTTCAGTGTTTGTGAAGCAACAGTGACAGGCATGAGCATGACGGTAAAACCCAGCACTAAGCCGATATTGGCAATATTAGAGCCTATGGCATTACCGATTGCGATCTCTGTTTTACCTTCCAGTGCTGCCACTACCCCGACCAGAATTTCAGGTGCTGAAGTAGCCAAGCCGACGATAGTCAGGCCAATCAACAAGGGAGGCATGCCCAGATAGCGAGCAATATTAGCGGCGCCTTCAACGAAGCGATCAGCGCCATATACCAGAAGCACGAGACCTGCCAATATTCCTAAATAATTTAGTATCATATATTAAAAAGTTGTATTCATTCTTGGTTTCAGGGGATGATGCCAGAAATAGGAAAGAACTTCGATAAACAGTCAATAAGGCATCTTTAATTCTTTAGGATGCTTCTATTAATTAGGATTATTGCGTGAGAGCAAGGAAGCACCGCGCGCAAAACTGGAGTGTAGAATTCATACATGAGGATTCGAGCACGTAGCTGACGCCGCAATCGCGGAAAAAAACAATTAATAGAGGTATCCTTTGGCTTATGACAGCACGTTTAAAACAGCTTAATCATTGGTTGAGCGAAACCATTAGTACGAAAGACTATCAACTGGAGATCGCGTCTGGTGATGCCAGCTTTCGACGCTACTTTAGATTGAAATATAATAATGAGACGTTCATCGTGATGGATGCTCCGCCTGAACAGGAAAATAGTGTGCCGTTTATTGACGTGGCCGAGCGTCTGCTTGCCGCTAATATTAATGTGCCGAGGATAATAGAAAAGGATTTAAAGCAGGGCTTCTTATTGTTGAGCGATCTGGGAAATAAACAATACCT
>JAKZTI010000033.1:0-3906 GCA_047517145.1 Gammaproteobacteria bacterium | reverse complement strand
TTTTCATGCTACGCAGTGCTGCGTCAAGCGGTGGCGGATTCGGTGGTGGTTTCTCCGGTGGCGGCGGTGCAACCGGCTCATGGTAGGTGAATGATGAAAGTAGCAAGCAAATATTTTACTGAAGAAGACAGCAATAAAATCAGTCTTGCTGTCGTCGAGGCTGAAAAACACACTTCGGGTGAAATTATTCCCATCGTCGCGACTGTATCAGGCCGTTACGATCGGGCCGAAGATATTGTCGGGCTAATCTTTGCACTCATCTCCGTCACTATCGGTTGGTGTTTGTTTCAGGATGTACAGACTAGCAGTGGATGGCTTTCCGGTTTAATGATCACGTTCGGACTCGTCCCTATATTAATTACGATCGTTTTCGGTTTCTTTGTGGGCACCCTACTCGCGAATTTATTTCCTGTGTTGCGCACACCGTTTATACCAAAAAGTGAAATGCAGGCCGAAGTGGAAAGCCGTGCCGCCGAAGTATTCCAGAAATTCAGGATACGCAAGACCAAGGGTAGTACGGGCATCCTTATTTATGTTTCCTTATATGAACACATGGTACGCATCCTGGGTGATGATGCGATCAGTAAAAAACTGAATCAGGAAGACTGGCAATCAATCTGTGACATTATTATTAATGGTTGCAAGAACAAACAAATGACACAGGGGATGATCGACGGTATAGCAAAGGCGGGAGAGATGTTGGGAGAGCATTTTCCGATTCAAGAGGGGGATGTGGATGAGTTGGCGAATGATCTGATCACTATCGATTCCTTATAAAAGAAATTAAGCCCATAAAACTGTTCTAACTTCGTTTAAAAGCATTCCTTAAAATGCTCATTTATCAAAATATAAACTCCGCTTTTGCGAAACGCTTTGCGCCTCGTTATCATCAGTTTTATGATGCTTAATCTATGAAAAACATGGTCTGTCACCTATTATCTGAGCTAGCTTAGAACATAACATTGGATAGTTAGTTAAATGGTTATTGATAAAGTTGTTATAGAAAACTTCAAATGTTTTAAAAGTAAATTTTCAATTGACTTGAACGGTGGACTGAACATTATCGTTGGTGATAATGAGGCGGGAAAATCCACCATTCTAGAGGCCATAAATCTAGCTTTAACAGGTTTATTCAATGGCCGATATCTTCGTAATGAACTCTCCCAATATTTATTCAATGAAACCTCTGTAAGAGAATATATAGCTAGCCTTGCTACTGATCACCCAAAAACACCGCCTACTATTCTTATAGAGTTATATCTCAGTGGAGATGAAGTTGAAGAGAGCGCATTTTTGGAAGGTGATAAAAATAGCGATAAGAGAAACTGCAGCGGTATATCACTAAAGATTGAATACGATGAAGGTCATAAGCGTGAATATGAGGCTTTGATAAATGGAGGAGGTGTCAAGACACTCCCGATTGAGTATTACCACATTGTTTGGAAAAACTTTGCAAGAGATACAATTACCGCTCGAAGCATTCCGATAAAATCCGCATTTATTGATTCTTCAGCTGCTCGCTACCAAAACGGCTCTGATATCTACATAAGCAGAATTGTAAAAGAACTGTTATCACCTGAAGAAATAGTAAGTATTTCCCAATCCCATAGGCAGATGAAAGAACACTTCATGAACGATACTTCAATAGAAGCGATTAACAGAAAGATAACGGAGGCAAGTAAGATAACCGATAAAGAGGTGAAAATATCTGTGGAGTTATCGACAGGACGTGCTTGGGAGGCAGGGCTTACGACATACCTTGATGATATCCCTTTTCACTTTATCGGTAAGGGCGAGCAAAGTACTCTTTCTCCATAGATTTGGAAATAAGTAGGGTCAAATCAAGGGGGTCAGAGTACTTGAAAGTTTAATCAAACGACATATGATCTTTACGATAATAAAGATAACAAAGGATTGGTGATGCCAAGAAAGCCAAGGATAATCCTACCCGGTCACTCTGTACATATCGTTCAACGCGGTTTAAAGCGTACCAACTACCCGAGACCTAATAAAGCCTCAGACATCTCGTCATCAAGTAAGGGGGCAGCTATTGTATTTATTTCTTTTATCGCATCACCGAGCCTACGAGGCCAGGGGGGGATCGACTGGAATTCTACTGGCAGACCATTGATAGCGGCTTCTGCTGATTCTTTGTCTGGATAAATACCGTATAACAATAAGTAACGAGGTTTGCCTGATGGTGTGTATTTTACATAACCGGATAATTGATCCTGGATACCAGATTGACCAATCAATAGATTTTTAATATTACTCATGTATCGGGCGGATAATAATTGAAGCACATATGAGCTGTCAGGTTGTTGTCTAAGCCAACTATGCCCTTTTATATTGTTTAGAAATTCAGGGACTGTTTCGAGATTAAATAGATTTTCACCATTTGTTTCCAGCATCAACACTGCTTCATCTTCAACGACGGGAAGTTCTATTTCCTCAACATAGGCAGGTACATCTTCTGGCTGTATTTCTACAATATCGATCGTTACTGTGTCCGCCATATCTTTATCAACAGAGGGTGCTGATATTGTATCCAATTCCTCCAGCACATCGGAAATAGTTCTTGGCCATGGAGGTATCGACTGAAATTTTAGCGGCAGTTCCTTAATAGCGGCTTCTGCTGTACTTCTGTCTGGATAAATACCATATAACAACAGGTAACGAGGTTTACCTGATGGAGTGTACTTTACATAACCAGATAGTTGACTCTGAATGTCAGATTGGCCACTCAACAGGTTTCTAAGATTACTCTTATATTGGGCTGATATTAACTGGAGTACGTATGCGTTGGCAGATTGCTGTCTAAGCCAGACAGGCCCCTTAATATTGCTTAAAAATTCCGGGACTGATTCGAGATTAAAGACATTTTCGTCATCTGTATCTATCTTCGTTTCTGGTATCAACACTTCATCAACTTCAACGACGGTAGATTCTTCTTCCTCAACATAGCCAGGTAATTCCTCATAAGGTGTTACTATAATTTCTTCTGCCTCTGATGTTTCTATATCCAGTATATTCTCTGACATATCCTCATCAATATTTAAATCATCTTCATCTATTAATTCAATTTCTTCTTCAAATTCCTGAACATCTTCTTCTATTGCTACGGCTTTCTCTGAGATTGTTTCTTGTGGCTGAGTAGCGGTTGTTGAATCAGCTATATCTATATTTTTTTGATCATCAAGATAGGAATAAACAAGATAGGCAGAAACTAAACCAACAATAAGAATAAATAATCCAATAATTGGCCTTGATGTTTCTTTTTCGGCATCATCTAAAACAACTTCATCGTCAATTAAATATTCATCAATTTCATCTGTTTCATCGTATGCTGAAGTAACATCTTCAATAGCTTCTTTAGTTTCTTCCTTAATTTCTTCCTTTGTAAAAGAAGTCGTATAAATATTACGTAGTACACCAGCCGTTAAGTTTTTCAGTTGTGGAACATCTAGATGTTCATTTATTGTTTCGTCAGCAAATAATACGATACGGAATAATGACTCGGCATATCTAAGTGCAGCAAGTTGTAAAATAAATTCCAGTACTTCCAGAGATAGTTTATGCGCATCATCGATAATGATTACGGGCAGTATTCCATTAAGCGCCGAATACTCTAGATACTGATGCACCTGGCTTACTGCTGGTAATTTATCGCTAAATTGATCAGGCAAAGCCTGTTTGATTATTTCGCGAGACAGTGATTCTATATTAGTGTTTGCATCAGCAAGAACCAGACTTGTTCTCCAATATGGATCTCTTATTGATTCTACCTGCCCGGATAATGCATTTTTGCCCGAGCTGGCCGGTGAGGTAATCACTAGAAGATCGGAGCCTTCTACAATAAGTGCTTTAATTTGTTCAAGGCTATAGTTACGAATATTCATCTAGCTC
>JAKZTI010000032.1:0-2648 GCA_047517145.1 Gammaproteobacteria bacterium | reverse complement strand
AATTGTGAAAGTAGAAATAAGGACGGACAGCAGTGCTCATACAATCGGTAGTGCTAATACAATCTTGCTTAATTACAAAATGCATATCAACAACGGTGAATGGAAGGTGATCGATATTGCCGTTAATGGCATAAGTCTGGTTAGAAGTTACAGGGGCATATTCACATCCGAAATCAGGAAAAACGGTTTCGATTCACTCATTGCTAAATTGACAGAACGCAACTCCAAACTTGCTAGTTCGTTGAGACTAAGAGGAGACACCATATGAAAAGAAATCAAATGATAAAAAGAAACTCTTATTAAACAATAGTACAAGATTTCTCACGTATGTTCCAAATGACAAATTATAAAGTCTAATTCAAACCTTAACAGTTGTAGCCTCAGAGGCATCCTGCAAATAATCTGCCGTCGTTGGCCAGATATTAATCAAGGCCTTAACCAGAGTCGCTAGTGGAATCGCAAAAAACACACCCAGAAATCCCCATAGGCCACCGAACACCGATATCGCCACAATGATGGCAATGGGATGAAGATTAACGGCATCTGAAAATAGAACTGGCACCAGAACATTACCATCCAGAAATTGCAAGATCATGTAGTTAATAATTAACCACGTGAACTGACTATCGAGACCCCACTGAAAATATCCAACCAGCGCCACAGGTAATGTAACCACAGCTGCGCCAATGTAAGGAATTAAAACAGACAGTCCCACTGCTAATGCCAGTAGTGATGCATAATTAAGACCCATTAATGTAAAGAGTACGAGTGACACAGCAAAAACGATGAGAATTTCGTTGGCTTTGCCGCGTATGTAATTACCAATCTGTCCATCCATCTCTTGCCAGATTTCCGTAATGAGCTGTCTCTCAGCTGGTAAAAACCGAGTTAGCCACGAAATAATGACCTCTTTATCTTTCAGAAAGAAGAAGATCATAACTGGTACCAGGATCAGATATACCAACACGGTAATAATGGCAGGTATCGATGCCAACGAAATCGACAATACATTCTGTCCAAAACCACTGACACCACTCTTGATAGCAAGTATCACTTCCCGAACAGCAGCCTCAGAAATAATATCTGGATATTTTTCCGGAAGTTTCAGCAAAAGCTCCTGACCGTTGGCTATCATATAAGGAACTTCCTGTAAAAACTGGCTTAATTGTCTGGATAAGATAGGAAATAGTCCAACCAGCAAAAAGCCGAGAAAAGTCATAAAGAGAAAGAAGACGATATAGACGGACAATGACCTTGAGCTGATCTTTTTCTGTATTTTTTGCGCTGGACCTTCAAGCAGATAGGCGATGATAATCGCTGCGATGAGCGGTGCCAGCATTTTTCCCATGGTGAATACAATTGCAAAACCAACGACCAGTAAAACGACCAATAATGCCGCCTGCGGATCAGTGAAGTATCTGCGATACCATGAGTTTAGATATTCAAACATCGAGTTAAATATTACCTGATATTCCGTGTACGTATAATGTTATCTTGATCACTGTATTCTGTATATTAATATCACCTCGCTTGTGACTATTAGAATTTTCAATGGATAAATCTTCAAACAACATAGACTACATCAGGCTGGCCAAACAGATTAAAGACTGGGGGCTTGAGCTCGGTTTTCAACAAATCGGGATTAGCGACACTGATCTGGCAAAAGATGAGAAATATTTGCTGAAATGGCTGGATCAAGCCATGCATGGGGAAATGGGTTATATGCAGCAACACGGCAGCAAACGCTCTCGCCCGGCTGAATTGATCCCGGGAACCATCAGAGTCATTTCTGTGCGGATAGATTACATGCCTGATGATGGCGAAGATCCTGAAGCCATATTAAATGATCCACAACTGGCTTATATCTCACGCTACGCTACTGGCCGCGACTATCACAGAATCATTCGCAAGCGACTGCAAAAACTGGCAGTAAAGATCGCAAAGGTCACGGGTAAATTTGGATATCGTGCCTTTACTGACAGTGCGCCAGTCCTGGAAAAAGCCATTGCCAGAAACTCAGGCCTGGGCTGGATTGGCAAGCATACAAATTTAATTAATCCAAAGGCAGGCTCTTGGTTTTTCCTGGGGGAGATATACACAGACCTACCGTTACCCGTGGATGAACCATTTATCACAGATCATTGTGGCTCTTGTACTGCATGTATTGATATTTGTCCTACGCAAGCCATCGTCGAACCCTATAAGCTTGATGCCAGACGATGTATCTCCTATTTGACCATTGAATTACACGAATCAATTCCTGACGAATTCAGAAAGGACATCGGCAACCGGATCTATGGCTGTGATGATTGCCAGCTGGTTTGCCCCTGGAATAAATTTTCAATTAATACAAAAGAAAAAGACTTCACCATCAGAAATAGTCTGGACTCATCGACGCTGATAGATTTGTTCAGCTGGACAGAAGAAGAATTTCTGAAAAAAACGGAAGGCTCAGCAATACGGCGTATCGGTTACGAGGCCTGGTTAAGAAATATTGCTGTTGCCCTGGGTAATTTGCTGCGTGATCTGCTTGAGAATGAAACCATTGATAAGGTATTCTTCCAGGATATTATTAGAGTGCTTGAAGATAAAAGATCACATTCATCGGAATTAGTGAAAGAGCATATTGAATGGGCACTACTACAATC
>JAKZTI010000031.1:0-9096 GCA_047517145.1 Gammaproteobacteria bacterium | reverse complement strand
AAACTAGATTATTGTATTCTTTAATCGCATCTTCAAACTGGCGGTTCACATACAAAGCTTCTGCCATCCAGTATTGGGCATTATCTGAATATTGGTTCTGCGGATGTGCTTTCAGGAACGTGTCGAAGGCCTTGATGGCCTGATCATACTGAGATTGTTTCAGCAGTTTAAATGCCTGTTGATATTCAGCCTGTATTTGAACCTCATCAGATTCCGGCTCTGAAGTAGTTTCGGTTATAGTCGTAGTCACAGTTTCAGTAGTAAGCACTACCTGTTGTTCTGGTGTCTGAGTGTCAGATTGCTCCACTGTCAAAGCAAGGGCTTCAGCTTGTGTCTGATCCTGGTTTTGGGGTGGAGAAACTGTTTCTGCCTGGCCCAATGTTTCCAGTGGGGGATTACTGCCTAATGTTTTTGTGGCTGATGTCTGATTTCCCGTTGCCGGGGTTTCAATTGATTGCAGCCTGCGATCAATATCCGTATATAAATCACGTTGTCTCTTTTTCATTTGATCAATCACGTGATTGTTCACTTCGATTTCGCCACGTAGCTTTGCAACTTCCTGTTGTAGAAGTTCGATCTGCTGTAGCATTTCTAACAGGCCGCTGCTTTGTAATAAACGTTCGATATTTGCCAGGCGTTTTTCCATCGCTGGCGATGTTGGTGTTGACACTGGAGCTTTGTTCGCAGCAAATACCGCAGGAGAAAGCAGAATTCCTGTAATCAAATAAATATTTAACAATCTTCTAGACATCAAAACTAATTTCCTCAATAAATAATTTCTACGCGTCTATTCTGGCTCCATGAATAGTCATCATGGTCGTCTATGGCTGGTCTTTCTTCACCATAACTGACCGTGCGTATCTGGTCAGCTGACACACCTATCAATGTCATTTGGCGTTGTACGGTTTGTGCACGTCTTTCACCCAGCGCCAGGTTGTATTCACGTGATCCGCGTTCATCAGCATGGCCTTCTAATGTGATTATAGTAGATGGATTTTCGACCAGATAAGCCGCATGCGCTTCAACCGTAGTGCGATCTTCTAATTTAACATCGCTGCTATCATATTCAAAATAGATAATTCTGACTGAGAGCAGGCTTGTTGGGTCGTCCAGTGAACTCATACCAGAGAGGTCATCATCTTCAGTCCCGTAGGTCTGAGCTTCTGAGTCATCAGCATCGCTCAGATTTGTACCTTGATCTTCAACGGCAACAGCGTCATCAGCCTTTTCTGGTGTAGATTCACAGGCAAACAGGAAGGCTGTGAATATCAAAACTATCATCAGGTTTTTGTTCATCATTTTCTCCAATCAGCACTAGCCGAATTTATAAGTAGAATAACATAATCTGGGTTATCTCTGGATTATCGTCCCGCGTGTTTATCTTCGTGGTAAAAAAGGGCCCCATGCGGGTTCTCGAACTTCTCCGTCCTGTAACACGAGGCGTTGGTGAACCTGCCCATCTGCTGAAACAGCAGCCAGGGCCGTGCCGCGGGCACCAGTTGTAGTATAGATAATCATATGGTCATTGGGTGCAAAACTGGGAGATTCATCCAGTCGTGCCCTGGTTAAGATGTCGAAATAACCACTGCGTAAATCAAGGATGGCAATTCGATAGACTCCTTTCGTCCCGGTCACCATGATCAGAAACTTACCATCAGAGGAATAACGAGGTCTGGCATTATAAGCACCTTCAAATGTGAGGCGCTTTGCCTTGCCATCACCAAGCACACTAATTTCATAAATTTGTGGACTGCCACCACGATCTGATGTGAAAGCCAATTTTTTACCGTCACTTGACCAGTTGGGTTCGGTATCAATGGCCTTGTTCCGCGTGATCCTTTGTAAGGATTTTGAAGCAACATGCATGATGTAAATTTCAGTATTTCCATCTTTGGACAAGGTCATGGCTAAACGTGTTCCATCCGGCGACCAGGCAGGGGCACTATTAATGCCTCTATTTGCTGCGACCTTATCACGCGCTCCGGTTTTTATGTCCTGCACGAAGATGGCAGAATTTTTACCTTCGAAGGAAACATAGGCCAGTTTTTTTCCATCTGGTGACCAGCTCGGAGATAACAAAGGCTCGGGTGATTCAAGCAAGATCTGAGGGCTGTGACCATCGGCATCTGCAATCTGCAAGGTATAGGTCTTGTTGCCATCGCGTTGTTTGTTGACTGTGATGTATGCAATGCGAGTTGCGAATGCACCACGAACGCCAATCAGTTTTTCATAAATAATATCACTGATTTCATGTGCAGTAGTCCTTAGCTGCGCCTTTGTCGAAGGCAGCCTGAATCCGGCAATTTGTTTTTCTTTGTAGACATCAATCAATCGAAATTCAACTTCGTAGTCACCGGTACTGGTCTGAATTAATTGACCGATGACAAGGTTCTCCATGCCTAGCAGGCGCCAGTCTTTAAAATTTACATTTTGAAATTCACTTGGGTGTTGTGGCAGATCTTCAAAATCCATAGCCTTAAATCGTGCGCTACGCTCAAGATCTCCTGAGATTATTTCTGACATGTCTTCAGGAAGATTTGCGGCTTGTGACCAGCCAAAGGGAACGATAGCGACCGGGATAGGATTCTCTATTCCTTGTTCGATAGTGATGTCTAAGGCATTGGCATTATTTAAAATAAACAGGGCACAGCTAAAAAATATAATTCTGGTCATTCTTGATTTCATACTTTTGCTCATTATTAAAAACTTAATTTATTGGTTTAAAAGTCATATTGATTTCGCGTAAATCAAGTCTCTTAAATGTTTCAATATCCTTAGGAATTGGTAAAGGTGATGCATCAAATACTGCATTCCTTGCGCGTCGATCAAAAATAGGATTACCACTTGATTTCGTAATTGTTGCGTCGATGACTTCGCCGCCAGCTACTACTCGCACTTTCAAAAAGCATTCTAGATTATCGGGTAAACCAGTCTTGATAAATTCATTTTCAATTTTCCTTTTAATATTACCTTTAATTCTATTGATTAATGCCTCATCTTTGGATGCTTGCTCGGCCTCTTCTTCGGCGGCTAATTCAGCTGCAAGATCCTCTTCAAGCCTCTTTTTCTCAGTGGCGTCTTTCTTCTTTCGTTCTTCTTCTGCCTTGAGTTTAGCTGTCTCGGCTTCATTGCGTTTTTCCTCAGCCTTAAGTTTTTCTGCCTTCTCTTCTGCTTCCTTTATCTTTTTTTCTTCGAGTTTACGTTTTGTTTCAAGTTCCGTTTTTTCTTTTTTCAGTTTGGCGATTCGCGCCTGCTCTTCTTTACGTTTTTTTTGTTCCAGTTCTTTTTTCTTTTTTGCCTCGGCCAGTTTTATCTCTTCATCCTTCCGCTTTTTCTCTAGATTTTTTGCCTTTTGTTCAAGATCATCCAGACGTTTTTTTTCTTTTTTATGTTTGTCTTCTTCAATTTTCCTGATTCGTGCTAATTCAAGTTCAACCTGTTTCTTATCAACGGCCACAGCCTCGACTACATTCACATCTATCCGGGTTTGAGTTTTCGGTTTAGGTGCAAAATCAAAACTGAGTATTAATAGTGCACCAACGACCAGATGCAGAATTAAAGACAGTACGCCAGAGCTTAGTGTCGTAAACCAACCAAGTTTCATTGGACATCAATTCTCCGGAGGTTCTGTGATCATGCCAACACTGGGAACACCTGCGCTCTGCAACAAGGCCATCAATCCAATAACGCGACCATAAGGGACGTTCGTATCACCGCCAACTAATACTGGAATACCGGGTTGATATTTTAACAGGGCATTAACGCGATTAGCCAAATCTTCAGCGCTAATAGGTTTGTCTTGATCCTCACCATAGTTAATATAAAAATTTCCAGCAGCATCTACATTGATGATCACAGGTTCCTTATTTTGTTCTGTCTGTAAGATCTCGGAAGGGACCTTTGGCAGATCGACTTTTACGCCCTGGCTGAGCAAAGGTGCAGTAATCATAAAAATAACCAGCAACACCAGCATTACATCAATATAAGGAACTACATTGATATCAGCAATGGGACGTTTGCGTATTCTTTGTCTCATCTTGCTTAGAACTTAACTATGTGCATGTCTGTGCAAAATGGATGAAAATTCATCCATGAAGATGTCATAACGACTAATCAATCTTTCAACATCATTTGAATAACGGTTGTAGGCAATCACTGCCGGGATCGCGGCAAACAGTCCCATGGCGGTGGCGATCAAGGCCTCGGCAATCCCTGGTGCAACCAATGATATGGAAGCCTGTTGTACATTCCCCAGGGCACGAAAACTGTTCATGATGCCCCACACCGTTCCGAACAAACCGACATAAGGGCTGGTCGATCCCACAGTTGCCAGAAATGAAAGGTTGGTTTCAAGAACATCAATCTCCTTGTTCATGGCGATGCGCATGGCGCGTTGAGCACCTTCTATGACGGCATCCGGTTGCGTATTTTCCTGAGCTCGTAATTTTGCAAACTCCTTGAACCCTGCTTCAAATATTTTTTCCATGCCTGTCGCAGGGTTTCTGCTATTGGAAATGCGATTATAAAGCGGCGAAAGATCTTCCAGTGACCAGAATTGACCTTCGAAGGTATCGGCTGCTTTTGTTGCCTTGTTCAACATGACGCGTTTATTGAAGATCATTGTCCATGAAATAAACGAAGTGATGACTAATGACAGCATCACCAGTTGAACCAGCAAACTTGCATTAAGAATTAAATATAAAAAACTAAGATCAGCTCCTGTTGACATCAATTCAGCTCCGATATGATTGTTTCAGGGATAGGTTCGGGTTTCATCGTTTTGCAATTGAGGCAGGCAATCTTAATCTCTGCCTTGCAAACGATTCCTTCGGACTGGTTAGAGATAATTTGATCAAAAACCAGACTGGCCGTGCGTTGGTCGGCGATGTGCGTTTTGACATTGAGCAGCTCGTTGAAAAGTGCTGGCTTATGATAATCAATACTTACTTTGCGCACGGCAAATAAAATTCCGTCTTGTTCAATCAGTGTATGTTGTTCGAAACCGATATGACGTAACCATTCGGTACGAGCACGTTCCATAAAGTTGAGATAATTACTGTGATAGACAACACCACCGGCATCGGTGTCTTCATAATAGACGCGTACTTGCAGGTTGAATTCATTTTTAGCGGGCTCACTCTTCATCAAATAAATCCTTATCTGATCCAATAATTTTTGGTGCATCCATTCCAAAATGCAGATAGGCGGTTTTTGTTGCAGTACGCCCTCTTGAGGTACGCATTAAAAAACCCTGCTGAATCAGAAAAGGCTCGAGTACATCTTCAATGGTGTCGCGTTCTTCACCAATCGCCGCCGCTAGGCTACTAAGGCCGACAGGACCACCATCAAACTTCTGGATAATGGCCAACAATAATTTACGATCCATCGTGTCAAAACCATGCACATCGACATTCAACATATCCAATGCCTTATTCGATAATTCCGCGGTGATCTTGCCATCGGCTTTGACCTCGACGTAGTCACGGACACGTCGCAATAAACGGTTGGCAATACGGGGGGTGCCTCTTGAGCGTGCTGCAATTTCTTTGGCGCCGGTATCGTCTATATCCACCTCTAGTATATTGGCGGAACGCTTTACAATACTGGACAATTCATCAGCGCTGTAGAATTCAAGTCGCTGCACTATGCCGAAACGATCTCTGAGGGGTGAAGTTAACAAGCCAGCGCGAGTCGTTGCACCGACCAATGTAAAAGGCGGTACGTCCAGTTTGATCGCACGGGCAGCGGGCCCTTCACCAATCATAATATCAATTTGATAATCTTCCATGGCCGGATAAAGCACTTCTTCGACTACAGGACTTAAGCGATGGATTTCGTCAATGAAAAGCACATCGTGAGGTTCGAGATTGGTTAACAAGGCAGCAAGATCGCCTTGCCGTTCAAGTACCGGGCCAGAGGTTTGGCGCATGTTAACTCCCATTTCACTAGCGATGATGTGTGCCAATGTGGTTTTCCCGAGGCCGGGCGGGCCAAAGATTAATACGTGATCCAGAGATTCCTGGCGTTTACGCGCCGCACCAATAAAAATCTCCATTTGCTCATGCACAGACTGCTGGCCAATATAATCTGCTAGCCGCTTGGGGCGCAGGGTCTTATCTGCAGCAATATCTTCAGCAGTGCTGGTCGACACAATATTTGGATTAGGCTCGGCAGTCATAATTATTCAGTGTGCTATTTTCCCTGTTAACGCTTAAATATGCCAATCGGGTTAGCTTTGTAGGCCATATTACGCAGGAATTATGGCGAGATTATGTCAGAAGGCTGGAAATGCACTGTCATCGCTCATGATTTGGGCCGTTATTTCTTCACGGAAGCCTTGAGCGCCTCGCGAATGATTTCTTCGCTGCTCATATCGTCGGTGGCGACGGCGAAGACAAAACGACTGGCTTCCTGAGGTTTATAACCCAGTCCAACCAGTGCACTGACGGCATCATCTGACTGGTTACTGCTTCGAGTAGCCAGATTTTTCGAGTCACTGTCGACAATAGTTGATTCCCAATCATTCAGGCGGTCACGCATCTCTATAATGAGTCTTTCCGCCGTTTTTTTACCAACACCAGGTAACCTGACCAGACTGTCTGCATCAGCATCACGGATGCATTGCGCAAAGACATCGGCCTCCATGCCCGAGAGTATGGTCAGTGCCATTTTCGCACCGACACCATTGACCTTAATCAGGGTACGAAACATGGTGCGTTCTTCCTGTGTGGCAAAGCCAAATAACAGATGGGCATCATCGCGTATCGCTAGGTGGGTAAATAGTGTGACTTCCACATTTGTATCAGGCAGCTTGTAGAAGGTGGTCATCGGTGCTTCGATTTCGTAGGCAACGCCTTGCACATCAACCATCATATGTGGCGGTTGCTTGTGAATTAATATGCCACGTATCTGGCCTATCATTGTATTTTCATAGCCGTGATATTTTTTTGGTCATACCAGCCGCCCGCCCTTGACGCCGCGGACGCCTTCGATTTTCATCAGGGTATCCCTGGAATGACCATGACATAGTGCAATAGCCAGAGCATCTGCTGCATCTTCCTGCAGATCTTCCTGTAGGCATAACAGGATCTTCACCATATGTTGTACTTGTTCCTTCTTGGCATGCCCTTTTCCGACAGTGGCCTGTTTTACCTGATTAGCGGTGTATTCAAAAACCTCGAGATCCCTGGTGGCACAGGCAGCAATAGCGACGCCTCTGGCCTGTCCAAGCTTTAAAGCTGAATCTGCATTCTTGTGCATAAAGACTTTTTCGATAGAGACTTCTTCGGGTTGATGGGTGGTAATAACATTATCAATCTCAGTGAAGATTTGATGTAATTTTTCTGACAATGTTTCACCTTTGACCCGGATACAACCGTTGGCAATATGTTTGGCGTGATTGCCTTCAATATCAATCACTCCGAAACCGGTTATACGAGAGCCTGGGTCGATACCAAGTATGCGAGTCATTTAATCTAGTTGTGCCATGACATCATCAGGGATATCTGCATTGGAATAAACCTTCTGTACATCATCCAAATCATCCAGTACATCAAGTAAATTCAGCATGGTTTGCGCGCTTTTAAGATCCAGCGTAGCTGAGGTTGAAGCATGCATGGTCACTTCGGCGTTTTCTGGTTCAAGTCCGGCCGCGATCAATGCATCCTTAACATCCACAAGGCAATCTGGTTCGGTAACTACATCGATTGATGCGTCTTCATTAGTGACGACATCCTCGGCACCACCTTCCAGTGCGGCATCCATAATGGCATCTTCATCTGTGCCTGCAGGGTATGAAATCAGACCGACCTTGGAAAACAGATAAGCCACTGAGCCGTCTGTGCCAAGGTTGCCATTATATTTGGAAAAGGCATGGCGCACTTCTGCGACAGTACGGTTCTTGTTATCTGTCATGGTATCTACCAGAACGGCTACACCGCCCGGGCCATAACCTTCATAGCGAATTTCTTCAACGTTTTCACCTTCTCCACCACCGGCACCGCGCTTAACAGCTCTTTCAATGGTATCTTTCGGCATGCTCTGGGATTTAGCGCTGTCTATAGCTGCTCGTAGGCGAGGGTTGGCATCCGGATCGCCACCACCCATTTTTGCGGCGATGGTGACTTCGCGAATCAGTTTAGTGAAGAGTTTACCGCGTTTGGCGTCTTGGCGGCCTTTTCGGTGTTGGATGTTTGCCCATTTACTATGTCCTGCCATTAATGTTTTCCACTGTGGTTGTCTGGTTTGAATTTGGTAGAGATTTTAGCATTTGTGGGCAATCGTCCCAACTATTCGGATTTGGTTTGGTGGTTTTTCTTTGAGAATGGTTTTCGCCCTGAGCGGCATTTTAATTGGTCGCTAATATAATCAGACCTACTCAATTATCGTCATACCGGCCCTCGACTACATGGATGTAGTCGGTAGAGCGACGCAGGAAGCCAAAGCCGAGAGCCGGTATCCAGTCAATATTAAATTTCATTATGCCTTTTTATAATTGATTCCGCCTTTTATCGGCGTGTACCTTTTCTTTGTACGAACGAAAGAAAAGGCACGAAAAGAAAGCCGCCCCTGAGATCGTGTCCTGCGGATACCCTCACAGCTGTATGATTATTTAAGGTCGCGGATACAAGACTCCTGTCTTGGTTCCGCTCAATTGAACATCCCTGTTCAAATGCCCTTAAAATCATTCACCCGCTCGGCACGATATGAGGGGGAGAAAACCCCTTCGTCACTCTTGTTTTATGTCCGCTTTATACTGAGAGTGGACGTTTAGTGTGGGTGTGTACAGGGATGACCTTTTGATTTAACTTGGTTTTGTTCTAATAAAACTTTCATCCACTTCCTGTAACCCACTAATACCTAGATACAACCAGATTGGTTTTGTTGACTCATTTATAGTGTTAACAACATGGTATTTATAAAATTCATTTAGTATTTCAATTGGTTCATTTTCCTCAAAATATTTGTGATGTATATAGATAAAAAATGACAGACTTCCTCCCTCAATAATAAAATGATGTAAATTACTCTTAAAAAGATAACGGACTGTCTTGCCTTCTAATTCTTTTTCCAATTCCTTAATAATAGAATTAATTT
>JAKZTI010000030.1:0-9054 GCA_047517145.1 Gammaproteobacteria bacterium | reverse complement strand
GTCACCTACAGGGCCGTTAGCTTAGCTGGTAGAGCAGGGGACTCTTAATCCCAAGGTCCGGGGTTCGAACCCCCGACGGCCCACCATTAAATTCTGGCCCCGAAAAAACGCCATGTTTCTACAAATTCTATTGTAATGATTTGAAAATCAATATGTTATAGAGGGGTTACAAAGTATAATTCGGGCCTTATAATAGCCGCGCTTCATCCTCCGTCAGTAATTGAAGAAGATGTTGTTTCGACAGCCCTGTGCGAGAGTGGCGGAATTGGTAGACGCGCTGGTTTTAGGTACCAGTGCCGTAAGGCGTGAGAGTTCGAGTCTCTCCTTTCGCACCATTTATTTCATACTATTTACATCAACCAGGTTTAAATTATTTCGGATAATTTGAAGCATGGAAGTTTTAGAGGAACACAAATGCAAGTATCAGTTGAAACTACCGGACCTTTGGAAAGACGATTAAAAGTAGAGGTGCCGGAAGAAAAGATTGCCACCGAAGTGCAGAACAGATTGCAATCGATGACAAAGACAACTCGAATCAAGGGTTTTCGTCAAGGCAAGGTGCCCTTGAAGGTCGTACAGAAACAATATGGAGCGAAGGTTCGACAGGAAGTGATTGGTGAAGTTATGCAAAACAGTTTGTATGAAGCAATAACACAAGAAAAGCTGCAGCCTGCTACCAGACCTGAACTAGAAGATTTTGATACCGAACAGACAGAAGGGCTTGTTTTTACTGCAAAGATAGAGGTCTTACCAGAAATTACTATCTCTCCTGTAGAGGAGTTAACCATAGAAAAACCTGTATGTAAGGTATCCGATGATGACATCGATAAAATGATCGAAATCGTGCGTAAACAACATCGTAAACCTGAAGCTGTAGAACGAGAAGCCGTTGAAGATGACTCCCTAGTGATTGATTTTATCGGTCGTATTGATGGTGAGGCATTTGAAGGTGGCACTGCAAAAGACTTCAGTCTTGAACTAGGCGCGAAAAGATTTATCGAAGGTTTCGAAGATGGTTTGATTGGCGCCAGGGCCGGGGATAAAAGAGTTCTGAAACTTAAATTCCCGGAAGAATATGCAAACAAGGCACTGGCGGGTAAAGACGCTGTGTTCGAGGTCGATGTGAAGGTTGTCAATGAACTTGTCTTGCCTGAGCTAGACAGTGAATTATTCGCTACTTTGGGCGTAACGGAAGGTGGCCTGGAGGAATTTAGGGCAGAAGTACGTAAAAACATGGAGCGTGAGTCTGAACAGGCAACCCTGACCAAGGTTAAAGAGTCTGTCATGGAAAAGCTTTATCAGGCGAACAAGATGGATTTACCAACAACTTTGGTTGCCAATGAGGTGACAAAGCTACAGACGCAATATAAGTCAACGCTACTGCAGCAGGGTTTTAATGCGGAGGATATCCCCATGGGGGATCCACACATGATTAATGAACAGGCTGAAAAGAGGGTGACTTTACAACTGTTGGTTGCAGATATTATTAAAATTAATGGAATCAAGGTAGATCCTACAAAAGTTCGTGCCATGATTGAAAAAGCGGCAGTCGGTTATGAAGATACTTCTGAAGTGATTAATTGGTATTACTCAGATAAAAACCGGCTGGCTGAGGTTGAGGCTTTGGCCCTGGAAGAGGAAGTAATTAACTGGATCATGGAGAAAGCCCAGGTAAACGAAACAGAATTGGCGTTTGACGCATTAATTAATAAAGGGCAGACTGAGGCAGCTTAAGTCTTTTCAACATAGGATAATGATATAATTGTTATGAAAAACAAAGAGATACAGTCTCTAAATCTTGTCCCTATGGTGGTCGAACAGACCCCTAGAGGCGAGCGTTCTTATGATATTTACTCCCGTCTCCTGAAAGAAAGAGTGGTCTTTCTGGTAGGGCCTGTTGAGGATAATGTTGCGAATTTAATCGTTGCCCAGTTTTTGTATCTGGAATCAGAGAATCCTGACAAGGATATTCATCTTTATATCAATTCTCCCGGTGGCTCTGTTTCCGCCGGTTTGGCCATATATGACACCATGCAGTTTATAAAACCTGATGTCAGCACCATGTGCGTGGGACAGGCTGCCAGTATGGGCTCATTGTTACTGGCAGGTGGTGCCAAAGATAAGCGTTATTGCTTGCCACACTCACGGGTGATGATTCACCAGCCACTGGGCGGTTTCCAGGGTCAGGCAACAGATATTGATATCCACGCGCGTGAAATTCTGAAGGCAAGAGAGCAGCTAAATGTGATTTTTGCTAGCCATACAGGTCAGTCATTGGAAACCATCTGTGCGGACACCGAGCGAGATAATTTCAAAAGTGCTGAAGAAGCCAGAGATTATGGCTTGATTGATGAGGTATTATCTAAGAGAAAAGTACTTCCTGAGGAAGAGTCTGCATAAAAAATTGTGTAGAATATCCCCAGAAAGCTAGTGTTTCTGGAGTTCTGGTATTTTTAGAACCCCACAGTGAGGATTGTAATTGACTGAAATCGAGGTGTTTTTATGAGTGACGACAAACAGGGTAACAACAACGATAGCGATCGTCTCCTGTATTGCTCATTTTGTGGAAAAAGTCAGCATGAGGTTCGTAAACTCATTGCCGGGCCGTCGGTTTTTATCTGTGATGAATGTGTCGAGCTTTGTAATGACATTATCCGCGAAGAAATTCAGGAAAAACCGGTTGCTGGCGGCGGTAGTTCATTACCAACCCCCCATGATATCAATGCGATTCTTGATGAGTATGTGATTGGTCAGGAACTGGCCAAGAAAATCCTTTCGGTTGCGGTCTACAACCACTACAAGAGGCTGGAACAGGAATCCATCAGGACATCTGACGTCGAGCTGGCCAAGAGTAATGTTCTTTTAATAGGGCCAACCGGCAGTGGTAAAACCTTGCTAGCTGAGACATTGGCTCGATTGCTCAATGTTCCTTTCACTATTGCTGATGCCACGACACTGACCGAAGCGGGTTATGTGGGTGAAGACGTTGAGAATATCATCCAGAAATTACTTCAGAAATGTGATTATGATGTTGAAAAGGCCCAGAGCGGCATTGTTTACATTGATGAAATAGACAAGATATCACGCAAATCCGACAATCCATCGATTACTCGTGATGTCTCTGGAGAGGGCGTTCAACAGGCATTATTGAAACTTATAGAAGGTACTGTCGCTTCAGTTCCTCCCCAAGGTGGACGCAAACATCCGCAACAGGAATTTCTGCAGGTAAATACATCGAATATCCTGTTCATTTGTGGTGGCGCATTTGCCGGGCTGGATAAAATCATTCGCGAACGTTCCGAGAAGGGCGGTATTGGTTTTTCTGCAGAGGTTAAGAGTAAGGATGACAAGAATAGCGTAAGCAAATTATTACAGAGTGTTGAGCCCGAAGACTTAATTCAGTACGGGTTAATTCCGGAGTTCGTCGGCCGACTGCCTGTTGCTGCGACACTGGATGAATTGAGTGAAAATCAACTGGTTGAAATTCTGGTGGAACCAAAGCATGCGATCACCAAGCAATATGCAAAAATGTTCGAAATGGAAGGCTGTGAGATTGAGTTCCGCGAAGATGCTTTGCGTGCCGTTGCCAAAAAAACCATGAAAAGAAAAACAGGGGCACGTGGCCTTCGTTCAATCATGGAAAGTGTTCTGCTTGATACCATGTATGACTTACCTTCAATGGAAACAATTTCGAAAGTGGTCATTGATGAAGCGGTGATTAATGGTGAATCCACACCGCTGATGATTTATGACGGTCCAGAGATGGACGAGCTGGCCTCAGCTGCTGCGGAATAATTTATTCAGATTATCTATATCGGGACAGGTGCGTAAGCTCAGGTAATGTACCATCAGCCCTTGAAACCCATGCATGTGCCCACATATAGTCCCTACATGACACCAAATTAAATTAATCAGAAATTCAGCAGGATAAAACAAGGTAAATGAGTACAGAAGAAAGCAATAGTTACCCAGCCTTACCATTAAGGGACGTTGTGGTTTATCCGCATATGGTGATCCCTTTGTTCGTTGGCAGAGATAAATCTGTCAAGGCACTGGATGAAGCGATGGAAGGTAATAAGAAAATATTACTTGTTGCACAGAAAAGTGCGGCTGACGATGATCCTTCTATTGATGACATCTATTCTGTAGGTACGATTGCCAATATTCTGCAACTATTAAAACTCCCTGATGGCACAATAAAGGTACTGGTTGAGGGGTACGATCGAGCCAGTATTGATGATTTTATTGAGACGGACAGTAGTTTTTCAGTCACCGCTTCAAGGCTTGAATCAACCAGTAAGGATGAGCAGGAACTTGAGGTCTTAAGTAGATCCGTTGTGAATCAATTCGAGCAATACGTCAAACTCAACAATAAAATTCCTCCAGAGGTCATAACCTCACTTTCAGGCATTGATGATGTGAGTCGATTGGCTGACACCATGGCTGCACACATGTCGATAAAAATGGAAGAAAAACAGACTATTCTGGAGATGCTAATCATTGAAGAAAGACTGGAATGTATCCTCGGACTGATGGATTCAGAAATGGATCTGATGCATGTCGAAAAACGTATCCGCGGACGCGTTAAGTCGCAGATGGAAAAAAGCCAACGAGAGTATTATTTGAATGAGCAAATGAAGGCGATTCAGAAAGAGTTGGGAGAAATGGAAGACGCACCCAATGAGATTGAAGACCTTGCTAATAAAATTGAAACCCTGGGGATGCCCAAAGAGGCGAAAAAGAAAGCCACTGCCGAACTGAACAAGTTGAAGATGATGTCTCCTATGTCCGCTGAGGCGACCGTAGTCAGGAATTATATCGACTGGTTAGTGAGTGTTCCCTGGAAGAGTCGCAGCAGGATCAGTCGCGATCTGGCTAGAGCTGAAGAGATTCTGGAAGAAGATCATTATGGTCTGGAAAAGGTCAAGGAAAGGATACTGGAGTATCTGGCGGTACAAAATCGAGTGCGCAAAATGAAAGGCCCGATTTTATGCCTGGTGGGTCCTCCTGGTGTCGGCAAGACTTCACTCGGAAAATCTATCGCTCGAGCGACCAACAGAAAATTCTGTCGTATGTCATTGGGTGGTGTGCGTGATGAGGCGGAAATAAGAGGTCATAGACGGACTTATATCGGCTCCATGCCGGGAAAAATTATTCAGAGTTTGGCCAAGGTTGGCAAGAAAAACCCACTCTTCTTATTCGATGAAATAGATAAAATGGCAATGGATTTCCGTGGTGATCCCTCATCTGCATTATTGGAGGTACTCGATCCTGAACAAAATAACACCTTTGCCGATCATTACCTTGAAGTCGACTATGACCTGTCCGATGTCATGTTTGTAACAACAGCGAATAGCCTTGATATCCCAAGCCCGTTGCTTGATCGCATGGAAATCATTCGTATCTCGGGTTACACCGAGGATGAAAAGGTAAGCATCGCGATTAAATATCTAGTCCCCAAGCAATTAGAGAAAAATGGGCTTAAAGCTGAAGAAATCAAGATAGAAGAAGATACCATTCGAGATATCATTCGTTATTATTCACGTGAAGCGGGAGTGCGCAGTCTTGACAGGGAAATCGCAAATATTTGTCGTAAGGTTGTCAAGAAAATCCTGGACGATCCTTCAATAGAGTCTATTGATGTTGTACCTGAAAGCCTGGAAGATTTAATCGGAGTTCAGCGCTATCGATTTGGGCGGGCTGAAGAAGAAGACAGAGTCGGGCAAGTCACAGGACTGGCCTGGACAGAGGTGGGTGGAGACCTGTTAACTATTGAAACAGCCATAGTTCCTGGTAAAGGCAAGGCCACGAGAACCGGACGGTTGGGTGATGTCATGCAAGAGTCGATAGAAGCAGCAATGACAGTGGTCAGGAGTCGCAGCGAAATGCTGGGGATTGCTGCTGATTTCTATAAAGAACACGATTTCCATATCCATGTTCCTGAAGGCGCCACACCAAAGGATGGCCCAAGTGCCGGTGGTGCCATGTGTGTATCTATCGTTTCTGCAATTACAGGTATCCCTGTAAAGGCGAACGTTGCCATGACGGGCGAGATAACTTTACGTGGTGAAATATTGCCTATTGGTGGCCTCAAAGAAAAATTATTGGCAGCATTACGTGGCGGAATTGAAATAGTGCTTATCCCGAAAGAGAATGAAAGAGACCTTAAGGAGATTCCTGACAACATTAAGGAGAATTTAGACATCCGACCGGTGAGATGGATAGATGAAGTGTTCGAGGTTGCATTAAAAAGTATGCCTAAGGTGCTCTCTGAAAATGATAAACCATCAGGCCTGGTTAAGACTGATGAAGCAATTTCAGAGTCAGGTAAGGATGTCATCAGACCACACTGATCAAAAAAAAGTAAATAAAATCGCCGTTTTCACGCCGTTTCGCTTGACTGATATTTAACCGCTTGGTATAAAATCCGCGCTGGAAAAGAATCTTACCAAATTTTTGGAACACCTGATTTCACAGGCCCGTTGCAAGACTGCTAAGGGCTTTTTTTAATTCTTAAGGGGAACATATAATGAACAAAGCTGAATTAATTGAATCTATCGCCGACTCCGCTGATCTGTCAAAGGCATCTGCAGGACGTGCACTTGATGCTGCTATTGAAGGAATCACAAAAGCATTAAAAAAAGGCGATACCATCACCTTGGTTGGTTTCGGAACATTTTCTGTACGTCACCGTAAAGCAAGAATGGGACGTAACCCAAGAACTGGCGAAGAGATTCAAATCAAGGCTTCAAAAGTACCAGGATTCAAGCCTGGCAAAGCGCTGAAGGATGCAATAAACAACTAAGCGCGCGCCACCCAAGAAGGGTGCATACTTGGGTGCTTAGCTCAGTTGGTAGAGCGTCGCCTTTACACGGCGAATGTCGGGAGTTCGAGCCTCTCAGCACCCACCAATAACAACTGGAGTGGTAGTTCAGTTGGTTAGAATACCGGCCTGTCACGCCGGTGGTCGCGGGTTCGAGTCCCGTCCACTCCGCCAATAGTTTGCGGGCGTTCCCGTTGAAGGGCGCGCCCGTTTTTGGTTTTGAAATTAAAGAAATTATTAGTTGCAATGTATAGGTAATATTGACATGTTGATGCAGAAAATTCGAAATTGGGCTACCGGTTGGGTTGCAGGTGCCATCATGGGCTTAGTGATAATCACCTTCGCTGTATGGGGGATTAATTTTGCTGATCAGGGAGCAGAACCAGTGGTTGCGTCAGTCAATGGTGAAGATATTCAGTTGAGACAATTTCAACAAGCCTACAATAACTTCCGTGAGCAGATGCAAAAATATACTGGTAAATCACTCGCGCCAGGTGAAGAAGAATTGTTAAAAAAACAGACCCTGGATAAATTAATTCAGGATGAAGTTATAAATCAAGCGGCGGCTGATAATGGTTTGCAGATCAGCGATTCAATGATAAGAAGAACAGTCAGAGACATTGATGTATTCAGCGGTGAGAATGGGTTTGATCGTGCAAATTATGAAAGAGGAGTGATGCAACTGGGCATGACGCCCACAGGTTTCGAACACCAATTACGTCTGGAACTGATGGCAAATCAATTACAGGGTGCAGTCACAAACAGTGCGTTTGTATCTGAAAAAGAAGCAGTCTGGTTAACCAGGATCAGCAAGCAAACACGTGATTTATCCTATGTGATATTACCTGCAGCTGAACTGAAAGATTCGATTGAGATTAATGCTGATGCAATCGAGGAATATTACGGCAAGACCAGTGAAGGATTATTAGAACCGGAGCAGGTTAAGATTGCCTATCTTGATTTATCTGTTGAAAAGTTGGCCGAAGAGATAGAAGCCAGTGAGGAAGATTTACGTACTTATTATGATATCAATAAGGACAAATATGATGTAAAGGAACAACGAAAGGTCAATGTTTTCGACATTAAACTTTCACCTGAAGCCGAAGCTGAAGAGGTTGAGCTTGCCAACAGCAAGGCGGAAAAAATGAGAGCATTGATTGCTTCAGGTATTTCATTTACAGAGGTTGCCGAAAAACATGACGATGGTCTGGAACCCGATATGCTAGTGAGTGAGCACGGTTATCTTGCCAGGGGTGTTTTGCCTAAAGAAGTTGATGAACTCGTGTTTACCATGGATCAAGGTGAACTCAGTAAAGTTGAAAGGACAGACAGGGGACTGCATGTTTTCAGAGTTGAGGGCATCAAAGGCGGCATCAAAAATACCTTTGAGAATTCCAGAGAGCTTGTGGAAAAAGATTACAAAAAATCAGAGGCAGAATACAGATATTTTGATCTGGCTGACAAATTGATCACACTGGCTTATGAGCATGCGGATTCACTGGAAGTCGCTTCTGGGGAGATCGGTGTTGAGATCCAGGAAAGTGACTTTTTCAGTCGTGACAACGCAAGCGAGTTATTGGCCGAGCCTAAAGTACTTGCTGCGAGTTTTAATCAAGAAGCAATAAAGTCTGGTCAAAACAGTGATGCAATTGAATTAAATAATAATCATATTGTGGTTTTACAGGTATTGGAATTTTTACCTGCCGAGAAAAAATCTCTTGAAACAGTGAAGGAACAAATCACACAAATACTTAAATCTGAGCATGCGAGTAAATTGCAACAGGAAAAAGGTCAGAAGATCCTTGAGCAGCTCAAGCAAGGCTCAGATCTTTCTCAGGTGGCAGAGACATTTGGGTTTGAGTGGAAACAGGCAGATGCTGTAAATCGTGATGCTGTGTCAGTCAATAGAAAGATATTACGCACAGCATTCAAACTAGGAAAACCAGCTGACAATGGCTTCACATTTTCAGGCACAGAAATTGGCAAAGAAGATTACGCTGTGGTTGCTGTTTCGAAAATTGGATATCCAGATATACTGCTGGATGAAGACATTGACGAAACCAAATCAATGTTACTTCAATCGAAGGCCAGTGATGAATGGTCATCGGTAGTTGATGCTTTAATGGATAAAGCCAGGACCAGTATTAATTCAAGCAACCTTTAGGGCACCTCCGAAAATGTCTTTTTTTCGCGATAGCGGCGTCAGCTCCGTGCTCAAATCCTCATGTATG
>JAKZTI010000029.1:0-18817 GCA_047517145.1 Gammaproteobacteria bacterium | reverse complement strand
AATTTTGAAAAATTTTAGCGGTATAAACGAAAAAAAATGGTAGATGAGGAATAAGCATGTCCATCAGTGCAACAGAAATCAGTGATCTGATTAAGAAGAAAATACAGGGTCTGGATCTTGAAACCGAAGCCCGTACCGAAGGTACCGTGGTTAGTTTGAAAGACGGGATTGCAACAATTTATGGTTTAAGCGATGCCATGCAGGGTGAAATGATTGAATTCCCCGGCAATACCTTCGGTTTGGCGCTGAATCTGGAACGTGATTCAGTCGGTGTTGTAATCATGGGAGCCTACGAGCATATCTCCGAAGGTGATACAGCCAAGTGTACGCAGCGTATTCTTGAGGTGCCTGTGGGCAGGGAATTGCTGGGTCGTGTTGTTGACGCACTGGGCAATCCAATTGATGGTAAAGGTGAGATTAATGCCACAGAAAGCTCCCCGGTTGAGAAGATTGCCCCGGGTGTTATCGCCAGAAAATCTGTTGATCAACCGGTACAAACAGGGCTTAAATCAATTGATTCCATGGTGCCTCTGGGTCGTGGACAGCGTGAATTGATTATTGGTGATCGTCAGACAGGTAAAACGGCTGTTGCGGTGGATACCATTATCAATCAGAAGGGCACTGGTATTAAATGTGTCTATGTCGCGATTGGGCAGAAAGCTTCTTCAGTAGCAGCAGTGATTCGCAAGCTGGAAGAGCATGGTGCAATGGAACATACCATTGTAGTTTCAGCAAGTGCCTCGGATTCTGCGGCACTACAATACGTTGCGCCTTATGCTGGTTGTGCCATGGGCGAGTATTTCCGTGATCTTGGTGAAGATGCACTGATTATTTATGATGACTTAACAAAGCAGGCCTGGGCCTATCGTCAGATTTCACTGTTGTTGAGGCGTCCGCCAGGTCGTGAAGCATATCCTGGCGATGTGTTCTACTTGCATTCACGCCTGTTGGAACGCGCATCACGTGTGAGCGTAGATTACATTGAGAAAATTACCAATGGTAAGGTCAAGGGCCAAACTGGTTCACTGACAGCCTTACCTATCATTGAAACGCAGGCGGGTGACGTATCTGCATTCGTGCCGACCAATGTCATATCTATTACCGATGGCCAGATATTCCTGGAAACTGATTTATTTAACTCTGGTTTCCGTCCTGCGATTAATGCGGGTCTGTCTGTGTCTCGTGTGGGTGGTGCCGCGCAAACCAAGATCATTAAAAAGTTGGGCGGTGGTATTCGCCTGGCACTTGCTCAGTATCGTGAACTGGCAGCTTTCGCCCAGTTTGCGTCAGATCTTGATGATGCGACGCGTGCACAGTTGGAACGCGGTCAGCGCGTGATGGAGCTGATGAAGCAGAGGCAATATTCCCCACTGAGTATTTCTGAAATGGCTGTCAGTCTGTTTTCGGCTGAATATGGTTTTCTGGATGATGTTGAACTTGAAAAGGTGATTGCTTTTGAGGATGCGTTACATAGTTATATGCACAGTGAGCGTGCAGATCTGATGAAACGGATTGATGAAAGTGGTGACTATAGTGATGAAATTGAAGCTTCACTCAAGGAAAGTATAGAAGACTTCAAGAAAAATCATTCATGGTAATTCCCGTTATTAATTGAACCTGATAATTAAATTGAATTAATTAAAGATGAGACACAGATAAATGGCTTCTGCAAAAGAAGTAAGAACCAAAATAGCCAGTATAAAAAATACGCAAAAAATTACCAAAGCGATGGAGATGGTCGCTGCCAGTAAGATGCGCAAGGCTCAGGAACGAATGAAAGCAGCCAGGCCCTATGCGGAAAAGATTCGTATTGTTATTGCGCACCTGGGGCATGCTAATCCTGAGTATAAGCATTCCTATCTGGCCGAACGTGAGGAGATAGAACGGGTTGGCGTCATTATTATTTCCAGTGATCGTGGTTTGTGTGGTGGTCTGAATTCAAACCTGTTCCGTGATACGTTAAATCGCATGAAGGAGTGGGATGATAAGGACATTGGTATTGATATGTGTCTGGTTGGTTCCAAAGCGGTTGGTTTTTTTAATCGTATTGGTGGATCGATTATTGGTCAATCAACTCACCTGGGTGATAAACCAACGGTCGATGTTTTGATTGGTACGGTAAAGATAATGCTGGATGCTTTTAACGAAGGAAAGATTGATCGGCTATATCTGATCTCCAACAAATTCGTTAATTCAATGACGCAGGAGCCAATGAGTGAGCAAATTTTACCAGTTCAGGCAAGTGATGAAGAGGAGTTGAAACATCACTGGGATTACATCTATGAGCCGGATGCAAAGGAAGTTCTTGATCACCTGTTAACTCGATATATTGAGTCATTGGTGTATCAGGGTGTGGTTGAAAATATTGCCTGTGAACAGGCAGCACGCATGGTCGCTATGAAAAGTGCCTCAGATAACGCGGGCACATTGATTGATGATTTGCAGCTGGTTTATAACAAGGCACGACAGGCAGCGATAACACAGGAGTTATCCGAAATCGTCAGTGGTGCAGCTGCAGTTTAAGTTAAACGTATTTATTGAGATATTAATAGAGGAACAGAAGAAATGAGTTCTGGAAACATCATACAAATCATCGGCGCCGTGGTCGATGTGAAATTTCCGAGTGAATCAATCCCCAAGGTATATGACGCTTTGTTGGTAAAAGGAGAAGATGTCAGTACGACGCTGGAAGTACAGCAGCAAATAGGGGATGGTGTTGTGAGAACAATCGCGCTTGGGTCTACAGATGGATTAAGACGAGGCCTGGAAGTAGACAATACAGACGCTCCAATTTCTGTGCCTGTCGGTGAGGCAACATTAGGGCGCATCATGAATGTGCTGGGTGAGCCCATTGACGAGATGGGCGACATCAAAACGGACGAAAGGTGGAGCATTCACCGCGAGGCTCCGAAATTCACAGAGTTGAGTCCCGCAGCAGAATTGCTGGAGACAGGAATTAAGGTGATTGACCTGTGTTGTCCATTTGCAAAAGGTGGCAAGGTTGGACTGTTCGGTGGTGCCGGTGTTGGCAAGACCGTTAACATGATGGAATTGATTAACAATATAGCCACAGAACATTCCGGATTATCTGTTTTTGCTGGAGTCGGTGAACGTACCCGCGAAGGTAATGACTTTTACTTCGAAATGCAGGAATCTGGCGTTGTTAATGTAGAGAATCCTCCCGAATCGAAAGTATCCATGGTCTACGGGCAGATGAATGAGCCACCTGGCAACCGTTTACGCGTTGCTTTGACGGGCCTGACAATAGCAGAAAAATTCCGTGATGAAGGACGAGACGTTCTGTTCTTTGTGGACAACATCTACCGTTTCACACTGGCAGGGACAGAGTGTTCTGCATTACTGGGGCGTATGCCCTCAGCTGTGGGTTATCAGCCAACATTGGCAGAGGAAATGGGACGTTTACAGGAACGCATCACTTCAACCAAGAAGGGTTCGATTACTTCAATCCAGGCAGTGTATGTGCCTGCTGATGATTTGACCGATCCATCACCTGCCACGACATTTGCTCACCTTGATGCAACTGTTGTGTTGTCTCGTCAAATTGCAGAGTTGGGAATTTACCCTGCTGTTGATCCACTGGATTCTACCAGTCGCCAACTAGATCCTTTAACGGTTGGACAGGAACATTACGATACGACACGTGCAGGACAGAATACCTTGCAACGTTATAAGGAATTGCGTGACATTATTGCGATTCTGGGTATGGATGAGCTTTCTGAGGAAGATAAGCTGGCTGTAACACGAGCACGTAAGATTCAACGTTTTCTCTCACAACCATTTACAGTGGCCCAGGTTTTCACTGGCACACCAGGCAAATACGTATCACTGAAAGATACCATCAAGGGTTTCCAGGGAATTGTTGATGGTGAATATGATCATCTGCCAGAGCAGGCTTTCTATATGGTAGGGACTATCGAAGAGGCCGTTGAGAAAGCGGAATCAATGAAGGCTGAGGCCTAAAATTAACACGGTTCCCTAGGGAAATACGAATAATGACCATGACAATCCATGTTGATATTGTAAGTGCCGAAACTGAACTTTACTCTGGTTTAGTTGAGATGGTGTTTGCCCCAGCAATCATGGGCGAAGTGGGCATCGCGCCTCGTCATGCCCCATTGGTGACCAGGTTAAAGCCGGGTGAAGTAAGGCTACAATTACCTGAGGGCAAGGAAGAATCTTTCTTTGTTTCCGGCGGCATACTTGAAATACAACCGCATGTGGTCACAATTTTGTCTGATAGTGCCTCCAGAACAGAAGATCTGGATGAGACTGCAGTTCTGAAAGCAAAGGAAGAAGCTGAGCGTGCATTCCATGATCGCGATGGTGAGATTGATTTCGAACATGTACAACAGCAAATGGTTGAAGCTCGGGCGAAGTATGAAGCTCTACAAAAGTTACGCGGTCGCTCAGGTCGTTCCTAAAATATAATTCCCCATTTAAACGGCGTTTCGTCATCGTGTTAATGATTCTATTAACATGATAGTTTGACACCTGTTCGTCATTCAGTAGACTCACTTTCATCATGTCACTTAGCATTATTATTCTAGCAGCGGGTCAAGGCACCCGGATGTATTCCGGGTTACCAAAGGTATTACATAAACTTGCTGGAAAATCACTTCTGGAACATGTCCATCATACGGTATCGATGATGAAGACACGTGGGATTCACGTCGTCTATGGCTGTGGTGGCGACCAGGTAAAGGATCAGCTTTCTCATTTATCGGTTGACTGGATTGAACAAGAAGAGCAGTTAGGTACAGGGCATGCTGTTAAGCAGGCCTTGCCAAATATCCCAGATAAGGATTTTGTGTTGGTACTATATGGTGACATTCCACTGATCACAAATGAAACACTTACCGACCTAGTAAATGCTGCAGAAGAAACTACGTTTTCACTTTTAACCTCCTTTGTAGATGACCCGCGCGGTTATGGTCGTATCATACGAAATGAGAATAATGATGTATCCCGGATTGTTGAAGAAAAAGATGCGTCAAACAACGAAAAGAAAATTCTCGAAATTAATACCGGGATGATTGTTGCCAATGGTAAGGCTCTAAAACAATGGGTAGAAAAACTGGAAAGCAATAATTCGCAGAGTGAATATTATTTAACCGATGTAATCGAGATGGCGGTTAAGGACGGAATAAGAATTAATGCCGTTCAGCCACATTCTGAAGTTGAGATTAGAGGTGTAAATGATCGTGCGCAGTTAGCAGAACTGGAACGCTATTATCAATTGATACAGGCACATCAGTTAATGCGCAGAGGCATCACCATTATGGATCCGGTACGCTTTGATCTCAGAGGTGATCTGGAGATTGATTCTGATTGCTATATTGATATCAATGTCATTCTGGAAGGTCGGTTGAAAATTGGTAGCGGTGTTCGCATCGGTGCGAATTGCATTATTAAAGATACTGTTATTGATGACGATGTAGAGATACTGCCTAACTCGGTCATAGAAAATTCCGTGATAGGAAAAGCCTGTCGTATCGGCCCTTTTGCCCGCATCAGGCCGGAGTCATTACTGAATGAAAACGTTCATGTCGGAAACTTTGTTGAGATTAAAAAATCCGTCATCGGCAGTGGCACCAAGATTAATCACTTAAGTTATATTGGTGATAGTGAGATCGGAATAGATACTAATGTAGGCGCGGGTGTTATTACCTGTAATTATGATGGTGCCAATAAACACAAAACCATTATCGGCGATAATGTTTTTATTGGCTCAGATGTTCAGCTGGTGGCGCCTGTTTCAGTGAGTTCTGGTGCGACCATTGCGGCAGGGACTACAGTCACAAAGGATGTTGCCGAAAATGAACTGGCATTAAGCAGAACACCACAGAAATCCGTGTCGGACTGGAAGCGACCTGAGAAAAAGTGAAGCGTATTATTTCGGATACTGTATATCACTTGCCTTTATGCTATTCATCCTTAACTTTTCACTTTTCATGTAATTTTAAGGAATAAATAAAGATGACTTTTGCAACTGCCGATCTCTACGATAAATATGAAGAAAAGCTTCAGATCGCAACTCCTATGTTTAATGATTACGGTGGCAATCTGAAATTTTGTGGCCCGGCATCAACGGTCAAGGTGTTTGAAGATAACTCACTGGTCAGAGCAGCGCTTGAAGAGCCTGGTGAAGGTCGGGTACTGGTTGTCGACGGTGACGCATCATTAAAATGTGCCCTGCTGGGCGATATGCTGGCGGAACTTGGTAAAGATAACGATTGGGCAGGAATTATTGTCTATGGTTGTATTCGCGATTCTGCTGTGATTTCCAATATTGGCATTGGGATAAAAGCCCTGAATACGAATCCCCGTAAAAGCATAAAAAAAGGTGTTGGTGAACGTGATATCACTGTTAGTTTTGCTGACGTCATCATCAGTCCGGGAGACTATATTTATGCTGACGAAGATGGTTTTGTTGTTTCTGAAAATGACTTGGCAGAAGAGAACAAGAACTAACTACTATTTCATAGGTCTTTAAATATAATCTTGTTATTAATTTCGAATCTAGAGGATGTTATGAAAAAAATTATCACGTTTATGCTTTTACTGATTTCAACAATAGCAATAGCCGGCGGACGTAATGATCAGGTTAAATATCCTGAAGGCTATAAAGGATCATTTACGTATTACAATACCCAGAATCGTGCCAATAACAAACAAATTGCAGATATGTATGCGAATGATATCGCACTGAAAAGTATCAATGATGCCGAACTGGCAGATGGATCGATTATTGTCATGGAAATTTATAAACCAGAAGTGGGTGACTCAGGCGCACCAATAGTTGGAGATGATGGACTGTTTATCAAGAAAAAATTTGCCGCCGTTGCTGTCATGGAAAAACGCAGTGATTGGGGTACTGATTATGTTGCCGATGAACGTGCAGGGGACTGGGGCTTTGCTCTATATGATACAAAGGGTATGCCAAAGGAAAATAGTCTGGATTGTGCGACCTGTCATCAGCCTCTAACGAGTACGAATTTCATGTTTACTTTTCCAAAACTGAAAGGGATGTAATAATGGGAACGTTATAGATTCTCTATAATTTTCTTTGCAGACAGAATAGTTTTTTCAATATCTTCATCACTATGAGCCTTTGAAACAAAGCCTGCTTCAAAGGAAGAGGGTGCAAGGTAGATGCCTTGTTCTAACATGCCGTGGAAGAAGGTGTTGAATCGTTCCTTATTGCAGTTCATCACTTGTTCAAAGGAAGTGACTGTATCTTCTTCGGTGAAGAACAATCCGAACATGCCGCCGATAGCATTGGTGGTAAAAGGAATCCCCGATGCATCTGCCACTTTCTGCAATCCATTAACCAGAGTATTGCTTGTCTCTGCTAATTCTTCAAAGAAATTTGCTGTCGAGATTAGATTTAATGTGGTGAGCCCTGCACTCATGGCGACGGGGTTGCCGGATAGTGTTCCAGCTTGATAGACCGGCCCGTCCGGGGCGATGTGGTTCATAATGTCTTCGCGACCGCCAAAGGCACCGACAGGCATACCGCCACCGATGACTTTACCTAATACGGTCAAGTCAGGCGTGATGTCGTAGATTGATTGAGCACCGCCGAGAGCAACACGGAAGCCAGACATAACTTCATCAAAGATCAATACAGACTGATATTGATTGCAGACATCTCTTAAGGTGTTTAGAAAGTCATCTGATCCGGGAATACAATTCATATTTCCGGCAATTGGTTCCACGATAATGGCGGCAATTTGATTGCCAATCTCATTAAATAACTCTTTAATCTGTTCCGGATCGTTATAGTTCAAGGTAAGGGTGTGTTGCGCCAGATCTGCAGGGACGCCGGGTGATGTAGGAACGCCAAGTGTCAGTGCACCTGAACCGGCTTTAACTAATAAGGAATCGGCGTGACCATGATAACAACCTTCAAATTTAACAATCTTGTCTCTGCCGGTGAAACCGCGCGCAAGTCGAATTGCACTCATGGCGGCCTCTGTGCCCGAGCTAACCATTCGCACCTTCTCAATAGAAGGTATTAACTCACAAATCTTGTTGGCCATTTGCGTTTCAAGTTCTGTCGGCGCACCAAAACTTAGTCCATTAGCTGCAGTTTCCTGAACTGCCTTGATGACATCCGGGTGAGCGTGTCCCAGCACCATGGGACCCCATGAACCTACGTAATCAATATATTGTTTACCGTCGCTATCATAAACATAAGCGCCCTGGGCTCTGGATAAAAATACCGGATCACCCCCTACTGATTTGAATGCACGAACGGGCGAATTGACACCACCGGGGATGTGTTCTTGTGCAGCTTTAAATAAATTCTTTGTCATGATTCAGTGTTAAACATCTTTATGTATTTTTTTGTTGTATTAAATGGATCATTAGATGCATATAGGCCACTGATGACCGCCAGCATATCGGCACCCGCCGCAATTAAAGATTGTCCATTTTCCGGTGTAATACCGCCAATGGCAACCACAGGGAGATCAAATTTTTGTTTGGCTGCTTGAATAATATCAGATGTCGCATGGGCGGCTCCAGGCTTGGTGGGTGAGGGGAAAAATGCACCAAAAGCAATATAATCGGCGCCGGACTTTGAGACCAGTTGCGCACGATTCAGATCGTTATAACAGGAACAACCAACCATTGCCTTATTTCCCAAACGCTCTCTAGCGTTGGCAACGCTCGAATCAGTCTTGCCCAAATGTACGCCATCAGCACCTATTTGAACTGCGAGGGAAATATCATCATTAATAATCAGAGGTACTGAATATTTTCGGCATAGGTCGAGGAGTTGTTCGGCCTCGGCAATGCGTGTGTTTTCATTAGCTTGTTTATTTCTATACTGTAGAAGTTTTGCACCTGCGCGTAGAATTTCTTCAGTTCTTGTGAGCATTAGTTCTGAGCTAAGGTTAGCCGTATCAGTGATGGCATAAAGCCCTTTTATTTCGAAACTCACGTCTATTTAATTTCTGACTGTTTAAAAAAGCGATTAGGATGTATTTGTCCCTTGCCCAGTTTTAGACCATATTTGAGACTATTCCAGGTGAATTCCTGTGCTTGTTCAATTGCTGTGGGGAGTCCGATATTTTTTGCAAGATTTGCACTGATGGCAGAGGCCAGTGTGCAACCTGAACCATGAAATTTTCCAGATAAGCGTTCATATGTAAATGCATGAGTCTGTCCGTCTTCTTGGTAAAGATGATTAATCATTTGTATTTCAGAGGCTTCCGCATCTGTTATTAATATATTCTTACAGCCCAACTCAAGAAATTTCTCAGCAGCAGCTTGTGGTGTCAGCGTTCCTGTTAATTGCAACGCTTCTTCGCGATTGGGTGTGATCACTGTAGTAAAAGGTAAGATAAGTTCACAAAGCGAGACACACATCTCTTCATTCGAAAAATCATGGCCTGTTGTTGAATGCAGAACCGGATCAAGTATTACCGGGAAAGTTTTATCTGAGATTAATTCATGAATCGCGTGAATCAGTTCCTGAGAACCAATCACGCCGATTTTACAGGCAGCGATATTGACATCATCGACAACGAGCCTGGCTTGAGAGACAAAATCTCCCGCTGCCTGGGGCAGGTAGTAAGAGAATGATTGTGTATTTTGAGCTGTTAGCGAGGTGATAACCGAAGTTGCAATGCATCCATTTGCTGCCAGCGTTTCAATGTCGGCCTGAATGCCGGCACCACCGGAAGGATCATGTCCCGCCAGCACAAGGACAACAGGTTTATTCAGCGATGGCTTATTCATGGTAGTCATTTTAAATGAGTCTGCCTTGTTATAGTATGCCGAATCCAAAATTCAGTATGAAGGACAATTTAATGAAACAATATATGTGCGCAATTTGCGGTTTTGTTTATGAAGAAGAAAAAGGTTGGCCAGAAGACGGCATTGAAGCCGGTACCAAATGGGAAGATGTACCTGAAGACTGGGTATGTCCAGAATGTGCGGCGGCGAAAGCCGATTTTGAGATGATCGAAATCTAAAAAGGCCTGACCACTGCGAGAATAATAATAGCGACCAGAACCAATACCGGAAATTCATTTAGCCAGCGATAAAATACATGACTGTGATTGTTTCGATCATGTTTAAAATTCAGTAATAATTTTCCACAGTAGATGTGATAAATAAGCAGTACAGCAATCAACGCCAGTTTTACATGAAGCCATAGCGTTCCTGCATAAGTCTCCCAGCCATTTGCGAACAAGGTCAAAAAACCAAAGATAATGGTCAGGATTGCCCCCGGGGTCATGATACCGAAGAACAGTTTTCGCTCCATTATTTTGAAACGGTCATTGCTGATTTGATCTTCACTCATGGCGTGATAAACAAATAACCGTGGAAGATAGAACAGGCCTGCGAACCAGGTCACCATAAATATTAAATGTAAGGCTTTAAGCCAAAGCATGGTGTAGGGTTCTGGTCAGTCTCGGTCAGGATGAAGGTGTAGAGAGTGGACTTAATCCGGTGACAGTATTTTGATTCGGCAGCATTGAAATTATCGAGTCACGTAGTTCATTCATATCCATTTCACCAATAGTGTGTTTGCTAATTGTTCCATCTGGTGCGATCAGAAAAGACGTCGGAGTGACCAGAACATCACCAAAAGCAAGCACCGCATTCCCCTCAATATCGATCGCGATGGGGTAGGGGATTTCTCGTTCGGAAATCATCTTAACCACCTGGTTAGGTGGGTCATAGGGCATGGCGATACCAATAATCTCCAGGCCGTCATCAGAAAGCTCATCATAAAGTGCAATCAAGTGCGGCATTTCGCGAACGCAACCGATACAGGAGGTTGCCCAAAAGGTCACTAAAACCGGTTTGCCTTGTAGCTCTTTTAAATCAATGATGCTTCCATCCGTTATGGTGAGCTTGATGTCAGGTGCCTGACTAATACCACTCGGCGAAAGCCATAACCAGGCAACAGAGACTATAAAGCCTACGACAAGAGGTATTGCAATCAGAGATCGTTTCTTCATTATTGGTCAATTATCACTATGGCCAATGATCTCATTCGCAGTTTCAGTAACTTCATTTTTCAAATCTCCAATGAAGAAGTTTCTGATGCTATTAAATATGTGTTTAACCCCTTTCCAGATTTTCGGCAAAAGCCAGATCATCAGGGCAATAAATATTACCAGTGCGATAAGAAATGCAACAGGATGATTGAGTGCTGCCCATATACCGGTAATGACCAGAAGATCTTCACCGATGGAAGCGGTCCAGTTGGTCACCGGTTCAGGCGATGAATTAATTACGATTCGACTGCCAGTTTTCGTCGCGTGGGTGGCAGCTGCCAGTGAACCACCAACAATAAACGCAGCCAGTTCTACAGCCGGGGTCATGTCTCCAACGGCACCCATGGCCAGCACTGCGCCCAATGGAATTCTGATAAATGTGTGCAGGGTATCCCACGCGGTATCTAGCCCCGGCGTTTTATCGGCAAAGAATTCGACGCAGTACATCAGCCCTGCGGAAGTCATTACCAGGGGATCGGTGACGACCATCAAATCCGGGGGCAGATCAATATTACCTGTGGTGCCCAGATAACCGAGCATAAATATAGTAGCGTACAGGTTAATGCCGCTGGCCCATGCGACTCCCATCGTTAATGCAATAATTGATACGGTATCCATAAGCTGTTTCCTGAGTTCAGTTCGGGTAGTTCAGCGCAACATAGAAGGTTATAGTCTGTTTCGACTGGCTAAAAGCATATTTGTTCTTAGTATGAGCAAATATGTAGCCATTTTAGGGATATTCAACACTGGAATATTGTCTTGACACTAAAATCGGCTAAGATTAACCTGATTTATGAGATATATGATCTATTCAGTTGTTTCATGAAGAATAATTATAACAACTGATTGAAACCTTTCTGAAAGCGGCCATGGCCGCTTTCTTTGCTTATACCAAACTACCTGAAACCTACATTTCCGAGTAGTTTGGGTGTAGGGCAGAATTGACAGTTTTGGTGGATAGTTAAACAACGGGTGAAATGAGTGGGTAGTAAAATTTTAAAAGTGGGCATAGTTGGCGCAACCGGATATACCGGTGTTGAATTGCTACGCCTGTTGATTGGGCATGAGCAAGTCGATATCCATGTAGTGACCTCAAATTCCGAGAAAGACAATTACGTGACCGATGTTTTCCCAAGCTTATCTGGATATCTGGATTTGAAATTTTATGAACATGATTCACCTGTGTTGACTGAATGCGACCTGGTGTTTTTTGCCACACCGCATGCGACATCCATGTACAAGATCCCCGAATTATTGAATGCTAATATAAAGGTTATTGATCTGTCAGCTGATTTTCGTTTGCAGGATGCTGAACAATGGCAGCATTGGTATGGCATAGAACATGCTGCACCGGAATTATTAAAAAGTGCTGTTTATGGTTTGCCAGAAATCAATCGCGATCAGATTTTCAAAGCTGATCTGGTTGCCAATCCTGGATGCTATCCCACCGCAGTTTCGCTTGGGCTTTTACCTTTGATAGAAGAAGGTATTGTTGACTTAAATTCATTGATTGCCGATGTCAAGTCGGGTGTCAGTGGTGCCGGGCGCAAGGTAGCCATGGCAAGTCTTTTCAGCGAAGCCAGTGAAACTTTTAAGGCATATGGTGTTTCCGGTCATCGGCATTTACCAGAAATTTGTCAGACCCTGAGTCTCTGCTCAGGACAGGCAGTGGATATCACCTTTGTGCCGCATTTGGTGCCAATGGTGAGGGGTATATTTGCCACGCTTTATGCACGTTTGAAACAGATGGATATTGATGTCACTGATATTTATACCACGCGATATATTAATGAACCCTTTGTAGAGGTTCTCCCTAATGGTTCGCAACCTGATACCCGTGGAGTACGGGGGACAAACATGTGTCGAATCGCAGTGAGTCAATCACAGGATAGTGACAAACTGGTTGTTTTATCGACCATAGATAATCTTGTGAAAGGGGCGGCGGGTCAGGCGATTCAGAATATGAACATCATGTTCGGTCTGGACGAGGTGTCAGGACTCAATTTTCCAGCGATTTATCCATAAGTAAAATCGCTTTTTTTAAAATCTTTGGTGATGATAAAATTCCTGAATAAGAGTGTTTAAGTGTGAGCCTTTCAAGAAAACTCGTAATTAAGCATCACAACCCACTACAAATTTTTGCCGTAATTGTTATCTCTTGTGCAGTGATAACAATTACGACATGGGTTGTTCTTGACGAGAGTCAATGGTCATATATTAAATCGAGTCTAATTGAAGCAAAGAAGAATAAAGAACTGTGGCAAGAAAACAAGGTAATGAACAATACGATTATAAAGCTGGAAGACCGTATTGTTATGCTTGAAAGGACAGCTCAGCTGGAGAAGCAAACTATCGCAAATCTTCAAGCAGGCATGATTAAGCAACAGGATGAAGTTTACAAGTTGAGGAAAGAGCTTGAGTTTTACCAGGGGATTATGGCTGCGGCAGGTGAATCCAGGGGCTTGAGCATACAGGGATTGCGTATTGAAGAAACATCGCAACCAAGGAGCTATTATTTCAAGCTCGTATTAACCCATGTCTCAAAAAGTGATAAAATGGCAGCAGGTAGATTATCAATATTGCTGGAGGGTGTTCAGGATGATATCCCCAGGACTGTTGATATTCGTCAACTGACGCTGTCTAAGTCATTGTCATTGGTCTTCAAGTTTAGAAGTTTTGAGCGTATTGAGGGCAGTATCCTGTTGCCTGAGGGGTTTGTTGCTCATAGAGTGATAGTCAGGGCCCGTCAGGAAGGCAAGAAAACAACTCCTGAAATGGAGCGTATTTTCGATTGGACAGAAGCGATGGAGTAATAGAGGAGAGATGTTAGATGTTCGGTAAGGGTATAAATAAAAAAACCACACGGATGGATACCTTGGTTGGTCCTCAGAGCGAGGTGTCCGGTGATGTCAAATTTACTGGTGGATTGCATATTGAAGGCACAATAAAAGGCAATGTCATCGCAGAAAATGATGGCAACTCATTAGTTCAGCTGAGTGAAAGCGGAACCATTGAAGGTGAAGTCAGGGCACCTTTTATTGTGTTAAATGGTGTTGTTATTGGAGATGTTCATGGTGGAGAGCACGTTGAACTTGCATCAAAGGCGCGTGTCGCAGGGAATGTGTACTATAATCTGATCGAGATGGCTGTTGGCGCAGAGGTAAATGGTAAACTTGTGCATACACAGTCTTCTGATGATGAGCCATTAGCATTAGGACATGTGGAACCTCTGGGTGAACTAGGGGCTGATATCGATTAAAAGTAGCATTGAAATATTAACTTAGGTAGAAATGAAATGAACACAGTACAAGAAGAGCAGACACCAAAAAAAATTACTATCGCTGAAGTTTCAGAGGATGAGGAAATGCCTGATCCATTGTTATTCACTAATGAGGCAGCAGCAAAAGTAAAATCCTTAATCGAGGAAGAAGATAATGACGCACTTATGTTAAGAGTCTTTGTCAGTGGTGGTGGTTGTTCCGGTTTTCAGTATGGATTTACCTTTGATGAGAGTATTACAGAAGGTGATACGGTCGTTGAGAAAGATGGTGTGAAATTACTTATTGATCCAATGAGTTTTCAGTATCTGGCAGGTGGTGAGATTGATTACACTGAAGGTCTGGAAGGCGCGCAATTCGTTATACGTAATCCTAATGCAACAACAACCTGCGGTTGCGGTTCATCTTTTTCAGTCTAAAGATTACTGTTCAATTTCCCTGGCCGGCATTGTAGATCGCACCAAGTATAACTTGATCGTCAGCACCAGTTACTGAGGTCAAATTCCCAAATTGATTTTCCATGCGGCGTTTTGCTAGCCAGGCAAACGCCACTGCTTCAACGGCATCAGGATTAAGCCCAACTTTTTCAGTAGAATTGATCTCTGGTTTAGTTTGTAAATCGCGCAGGCGTTGTATCATTGCCTTGTTGTGTACGCCACCTCCGCAAACCAGGATTTCATCACAATCCGGCGCATGGTTTTTTATCGCGTCACTAATAGTCATAACGCTTAACTCGAGTAGCGTTGCTTGTACATCATTTGCATCAATGGTTGTTTTTAACTGTGATACTTTGTTCTCAAGCCATCGAAGGTTGAAAAAATCCCTACCAGTACTTTTTGGTGGTGCAGCATTGAAATAGGCCTCATCAAGTAATGCAGAAAGTAATTCTTGATTACATTGGCCGGACTTTGCCCATTTACCATCCCTATCAAAATCCTGGTCAAGATGCTGTTGTACCCAATCATCCATAAGCGCATTTCCCGGGCCTGTATCAAACCCTTTAATAGCAGTCTTATCATTGGCAGGAAGCAGGGTGATGTTGGCCATGCCACCAATGTTCAGGATGACTCGCTCACTTTTTTCATTCTGGAATAGCCATTTATGAAACGCAGGAGCCAATGGCGCACCCTCTCCACCTGCGGCAATATCCATGCGCCGAAAATCTGCGACGGTAGTGATGCCTGTTTGATAGGCGATAATATTTGCATCACCAATCTGTAAAGTGCGCGGATGTTTAGCATCAGGCAAATGCAGAATCGTCTGTCCATGACTGCCAATGGCAAGGATGTCTTCTGGCGATAGATCCCCGGATTCAACTATTTGCAGTGAGGCTTCCGCAAAAAGATTTCCCAGAATGATATCAATTTCTGATATTTCACTCAGGGTAGACTCGGTGTTGATAGACCTTATGGACTGTTGGAGCTCTTTTGAAATAGGAGTTTGTTGATACTGAATCAATTCCAACTCATGTTCAACGATGCGAACCAGAGCTGCATCGATTGCATCCATGCTGGTGCCTGACATCAACCCTATATAAAACACGGTTTTACCAAGGCATTAATTAGTTGGTGAGGATGAGTGCTCTTCTTCATTCAGGGCAACAACGGGTTGGATGATGGCAGACTGTTTTTGTTCATCAGCGTCTGCAACAGTTGCATTATTGGTAATACTACTCAGTTGTGCCAATAACGGTTCGGTTTGTGACTTGAATTCGTCCATCAAATCATCAGGGATTCGCATAGCCTTTGGCAGTTTGACTGTTAATGGGTTCCTGTGCACACCATTAACTTGAAACTCATAATGTAGATGTGGTCCCGTGGCCAGGCCTGTCATACCAACATAGCCAATGATCTGCCCTTGTTTGACATGCTTGCCTCTTTTTATCCCTCGACCATAACGCGACAGATGACCATAGAGTGTCGAGTATTTGCCTCCATGTTGAATAATGATCGCCCTTCCGTAACCGCCTTTTCTTGCAGCAAGTTTTATTACACCATCACCTGTTGCTTTGACAGGCGTCCCTGTTGAAGCGGCATAATCGACACCTTTATGTGCACGAATCCTGTTGAGGATCGGGTGCTTTCTGCCAAGACTGAAACGGGAGCTTATTCGGGAAAACTTGACCGGTGTTCTTAAAAAAGCTTTACGCATGCTATTACCATTCTCAGCGTAGTAGTCGGAATGACCATCAGCATGTGTATAGCGGACTGAGGTGAATGATTTTCCACGATTGATAAATTCTGCGGCCAGGATTGGACCATCTTGTACTTTTTCGCCATCTTTATAGCGTTCTTCATAAACAACGTGGAATTGATCGCCTTGACGGACTTCCATGGCGAAGTCGATATCCCAACCATAGAGGTTTATCATTTGCATGATCATGTTATCCGAGAGCCCGGATTTTTTCCCAGCCAGGAATAGAGAGTCATTGATTGTGCCGCTGGCAGTTTTTACCCTGGTTTCCAGTTCTTTTTCCAGCAGGTCTGCTGAATAGATGTCCCCTAATTTTTTGATATAAAGTGTGTCGGTCAAATCAACGTCATACTGCAGAGCTTCAAACTCACCATCTTCGAACAGGAAACGAATCTCCTGACCTGGTCTTATGTTTTTCAGAATGGCGGTGTCTTCACCTAGCGCCATGATGTTGTATAACATTTGGGGAGATAACCTTTTACGTTTAAAGATAAGCGCAAGATTATCCCCGGATTTAACTTTCACTGATTCCCAATAGGGTTCTTTTTCTGTTTCTATCCCAGCAAATTCATCTATGGCAACATCTTGTGCCAAAGGCTCTGGCATAGAGAATTCAGCCTGAAGCGTGCCTGGATGCCCGGCAACGTGTTCATTGGAATCTTCAGAGTCAGTTATTTCAGAGAGAGCGGTCACATGCTGTGCACTTTCTACCTCAGGCGCTGAAGTTTGGTCTTCAGCGATCATAACAGAGGTCGGTGTTTTCAAGCTGCTGCTGCCGTAAAAAATGATGCCGGCAATCACGGATACGGCAATGAACAAAAACGGGAAATGATGTTTTGCAATTAGTGGCTGATGAATGGTTTCCTGACCATTTCCAGTCTTATAGTCTTTCTTTATATAGGACTTATAAGTCACGGTGTTTACTCATAAAAATTTGGCTAACTCTAGCGTGCGGCTATTGAATCGTCAACGCTATTTTGTCCGTATATACTGGCTGCCGGGAAGGCAATTCATATGATAAGCTTGCTCGCTATTGGAAACGGCTACACAAAATACGCACAACACAGGCATTAAATATGGCATCAACTGAAGAAGCGCTGGCTTCGATTAAACGTGGCGCAGATGAGATTCTGCTGGAATCTGAACTGGTCAAGAAGTTGGAGGAAGGTAGGCCGCTAAGGATTAAGGCAGGTTTCGATCCAACAGCACCGGATCTACATCTGGGACATACCGTACTGATTAATAAGCTGCGCCAGTTCCAGGAGTTGGGGCACGAAGTCATGTTTTTGATTGGGGATTTTACCGGCATGATTGGCGATCCGAGCGGTAAAAATGCTACGCGCCCTGCATTAACGTCAGACGATGTGAAAGCCAATGCTGAGACATACAAAGAGCAGGTTTTCAAAATACTGGATCCGGAAAAAACCAGGGTGATGTTTAATTCCGAGTGGATGGGTAACTTCAGTGCAGCGGATATGGTGCAGTTGGCAGCGAAACATACAGTTGCACGGATGCTGGAACGAGATGATTTTTCCAGGCGGTACAAAGGTGGCCAGGCAATCGCAATACATGAATTTTTGTATCCACTGGTGCAAGGATACGATTCTGTGGCGATGGAAGCAGATGTAGAGCTTGGGGGAACAGACCAGAAATTTAATTTACTGGTGGGTCGTGAGCTGCAAAAACAGTATGGGCAAGCCCCTCAGGTGATTTTAACCATGCCTATACTGGAAGGCTACACCCACGGCAATGAGAAGATGTCTAAATCTCTGGACAACTATATAGGGATCACTGAATCGCCCGGGGAGATGTTTGGCAAATTGATGCGCATAGACGATGAGAAGATGTGGCGCTATTTTGAACTGTTGAGCTTCAAGTCCTTAAAGGAGTTAGAAAACCTGGATAAGGAAGTCAAAGAGGGACTGAATCCAAGAGATGTAAAAATGCAGTTGGCTTGCGAAATTGTGGAACGATTTCACGGCGCAAAAGCAGCCGATGACGCCCAGAGCGAATTTATAAATCGTTTTCGTAATGGGCAGATGCCAGAAAATATGGAGGAATCCGATTATGATTTGGGAAATGAGAATGACATATGGATTGCCCCGGTTTTTACCGCTACCGGTTTAACTTCCAGTAATTCGGAATTGGTCAGAATGGTAAGCTCAGGGGCGGTTCGGATTGATGGTGTGAAAGTGACAGATAAAGACAAAAAAATAACGTCTGGAAACACTTATGTTCTGCAGGTCGGAAAGCGCAAATTCGCACGGGTAACAGTCAAATAACTAACTGAATTATAAGTATTTATTT
>JAKZTI010000028.1:0-2628 GCA_047517145.1 Gammaproteobacteria bacterium | reverse complement strand
CGTTCAGAATTTGAAGAAGCATTAGCTAATGCGAAAGATGCGGAGCCTGAACCAGCTCCGGCTGTTGAAGAAGATAAAGAACTCACAGAGTAAGTTTTTAAAATTCTTACAGTTGCGTGTGTTGAATCTTGGCCAGTTCCTTGGGTAGAGAGAATACGACTTTCTCAATTTTTCCCGGTGCTTCTTCAACTGTTTCAGCACCCCATTCTTTTAACTGATTAATAACCGCCTCTACCAGTACTTCTGGTGCAGAAGCCCCCGCAGTCACGCCAATACATTGCTTGTCATCCAGCCATTCTCTTTTAATAACGGAGGCATTATCGATTAAATAAGAAGGTACTCCGACTTTTTCCGAGATTTCCATCAGACGTGTTGAATTAGAGCTATTGGTTGAACCGACCACCAGGATCAAGTCACACTGCGCGCTAAGATTCTTCACAGCATCCTGTCTGTTCTGCGTCGCGTAACAGATATCTTCCTTTTTAGGTCCGGCAATATTCGGGAAACGATCACGTAAGGCATCAATCACTTCTGCAGTATCATCCATTGATAAAGTCGTCTGTGTAACAAATGCCAGAAAGTCAGGGTTTTTAACATCCAGACTCCAGACATCTTCTACTGACTCAACCAGATACATTCCGCCTTCATTGTCTTTAGGTTGATATTGCCCCAATGTACCTTCAACTTCTGGATGTCCCTCATGTCCAATCAATATACATTCCCTGCCCTCGTCCTGATAATGGCCTACTTCCATATGTACTTTCGTCACTAAAGGACAAATTGCATCATAAACTCTCAACTTTCTACGCGCTGCTTCTTCACGAACCTGCTTGGCAACACCATGTGCACTGAAAATTACGGTTGTGTCGTCCGGTACTTCATCCAGTTCTTCAACAAAAACCGCACCTTTGGTACGTAGTCTATCTACAACATATTTGTTATGCACAACTTCATGCCGAACATAAATGGGCGCACCAAACAGCTCTAATGCTCTTTCGACAATCTCGATCGCGCGGTCTACACCGGCACAGAAACCTCGTGGATTGGCCATTACTATTTTCATTACTATGTACCTGATTTTAAATTCAATAAATTATTCGAAAATTGTCTATATAGCATTACGCAGTCTTATCACTTAAGAAGATTGCATCAATGATCAACATTGTAGCACCAATGGTTATGGCAGAATCGGCAACATTAAATGCCGGCCACGGATTAAATATTTTCCAGGGTAAAAAACTCAGCGAGATATCAATAAAATCAACGACATAGCCCAAGGTGATGCGATCCCAGAGATTACCCAGCGCGCCACCTAGAATCAGTACCAGTGCACAGGCCATCCATCTCTGATTGGTCTTTAGACCATAAAGCCATATGAGAATAAATGTACTCACAGCAAGTGTCAGACAAATAAAGAACCATCGTTGCCAGCCCCCAGCGTCACCCAGAAAACTAAATGCAGCACCCGTATTATGCATCAATGTTAGATTAAAGCCTGAGATGACAGCAACGGGGACGTGCATTTGCAAATGCTGGCTCGCCAGGTTTTTTGTCCACAGATCAAAAATAATAATCAGGACTGTCAGCCACAGCCACTTCAAACCGTCTAATCTGATAGGTAAATTAAGCATCGCAACAAGTCATTCTAGGCGTAACGTCTAGTCTCACCTTCACCATCAATATTCTCGATGCAACGACCACATAACTCCGGGTGCTTGCTGTGACTACCAACATCTTCACGATGATGCCAGCAACGAATGCATTTTGCATGTTTCGATGCATTCGCCATCATCCAAACATCTTCGATAGATGTTTTCACCGCATTTTTCGGTCTATCGGTTTCAAGATGTACACGGGCATAAGAGGTAATAAAAACAAATCGTAATTCATCCCCCAAACTATCTAACAATTTCTTATCTTCACTAATGCAATATATATCCACTTCTGCGTCTAACGATGAACCAATTTGATTATCTGTTCTCAGCTTTTCCAGCTCTTTATTCACCTCATCGCGTACATTACTTACCAACGACCAGACAGCTTTATCAGGGGAAGTTATCTGTGGAAAACCCTGATACCAGTCCTCAAGAAATACCGATGCACTTCTATCTCCTGGCATGTGTTGCCATATTTCGTCGGCAGTAAAACTCAAAATGGGAGCCATCCAGCGCACAAAACCTTCTGCAATATGATACATCACAGTCTGAGCTGAACGTCTCGCGAGACTATTTTCTTGTGTGGTATACATTCTGTCCTTAATGATATCGAGATAAAAACTGCTTAGCGTTACACCACAGTAATGATGTAACGATTGATAGATCTGATGCAAATCATAATTATCGTAATCATTAATTATTGTTTCTTGAAAATTTTTTGCTCCAGACAGCATCCATCGATCCAGATCCAACAGTTGATCTTCCTGAACACAATCTTTAACTGGATCGAAACCATCAAGATTGGCCAGAAGATAACGCGCCGTATTACGAATACGTCGATAAGCATCTGACATGCGTTTCAATATTTCATCAGAGACATTCATCTCAGTACTGTAATCAGTCGCTGCCACCCATAAACGCAAAATATCAGCGCCTAAAGAATTCATGATCTTTTGCGGAGCCACGACACTAC
>JAKZTI010000027.1:0-5217 GCA_047517145.1 Gammaproteobacteria bacterium | reverse complement strand
GTATTATAAAAAACAGCAAAATGAAGAAACACTGGCACGTTTGCGATTAGAACATGATTTAAAAAATGCCATTAAAAAGGATCAACTGGAATTATATTACCAGCCAAAAGTTAATATATATGACCATAAAATTTACAGCGTTGAGTCATTAATCCGTTGGCATCACCCTGAACTTGGTCTGGTGTCCCCAACCACATTTATACCATTAGCCGAAGAAACAGGATTAATCACTGATATTGGCTATTGGATAATGAGGACTGCCTGCAGGCAATGCAAACTCTGGCATGATGAAAATATCAAGCTTACTGTTGCGGTGAATTTATCAGTAGATCAATTCAGACAAGCAGATCTATATGAACGAGTCACTGAAATACTTGATGAGACTGGTGTCAATGTTAAAGCAATTGAGTTTGAAATTACCGAGTCTGTAACAATAGACAATGTTAACAAAACAATAGACATATTAAATAAATTCAAGGATCTGGGTATAGGGATATGTATAGATGACTTTGGTACTGGTTTTTCTTCAATGGCATATTTACAAAAGCTACCTATCAACAAACTAAAAATAGACAAATCATTTATTGATAATGTCCATCTAGATGCTGATTCAGCATCTATCGCAAAAGCTATTGTTAGTCTGGCTCAGAGTCTATCACTATCAGTGGTAGCAGAAGGCGTTGAAATACAAGCCCAGTATGATTTTGTTAAGTCAATCAATTGTGACGAGATACAAGGATACTTTTTCAGTAAACCTTTACCTGAAAGTGAATTGAGGCAATATGTTCTGTCGTTCAATAACCAATCTGCAGCAATGTAGAGAACTGTAGAGAACCTATTGCCACCATATGTTACATGGTGCTTACCGATCACTAAAATAAAATAATTATTGCTTGTGTGTGTTTTTAGATGACGACAGTTTCATACTCCTTGTTTAAATTAATCTCCTGATTCGCATAGCTGCGGTGGCATCTATTTCCTTTGTAACTTTCCCTGTCAAATAATCTGCTTCAAATCCTTTCTGCTTGCATTCACGGAGCAGACCTTTTATTTGATCATCAGATTTCCCTGCCTTTAACGAGGCGATCAACATATCAATTAGTGTATCGGACCAAAGTGTTTTGGCTATCGTTTTATCATCTTCGTTATCATCTATCATTAGCTTTCTCCTGCATAATTTAATGTTAAGATTTTTACATCAAACATTGTCATTAACAAGACGAATATCCTGTCTTGGGAATGGGATCACAATATTTGCACCCTTCAGTGCTGAATAAATTCTCTGGTTCACCTGATACATCACCTGATTGTACTGTTTTGTTGGAACCCAGTAACGAACGCCAATCTTAATGGCTGACTCACCAAAACATTCAATTCCAACTTGCGGCTCTGGTTCCCTGGTGACATCTGAAGATTCTTCGAGCGCTTTTAGAATGACAGTGACAGCCTGTTCTGCGTCACTCTCATAAGAAATACCAATTGTTGATTCGACGATCAGGTTTTCATAGGTATTATGTAGAATCTCACCGATGATCCTGTTGTTGGGAATAGTAATGCGTTCTCCATCTTCAGTACTCAACCATGTATAGGCAAGTTTAATTTCTTCCACGATCCCGGTGACGTTCTGGATTCTTATTGTGTCTCCAACGACGAACGGTCTGGTCAGAATAATGGTCAGGCCAGAGCCGTAATTCGAAAGTGGTCCTTGCAGGGCCAGGGTACTTCCAAAGGCAATCGCACCTAATGCTGCAATTAATGGCGTTATTGTTATACCGAATTTTCCCAGGGCAACAATGGCGACAAAAATAATGATGAGAGATTTTGCAATGCCAGCAAAGAATTTTGCCAGGGTAATATCCAGTCCGGCTCGCTCACATACCTTTAGAACAGCTCTGGCAACCCATCTGGAGACCTGCCAGCCAATGAGCAGAATAACGATTGCGCCAAAGACCTGAAATCCATAATTGACAGCAAATTCACTGAATATGCCTATGATATTTTGTAGTTGCTGAATATCCTGTTCCACAATGTTTACCTGTAGCTGTTGGCTTATCTGTTTCTGGAATCAAATACCGGAGCCAGAATACACTGATTAAGAAGGACTTAAAACTTGCTCAAAACACTTTACCTGCCTTGATATTCGTTGCTGGTGCGTTTTGCCGATGAACTCGATTATGACTACGTACCTGTTATCTAAAAAGCTGGAAGTTGCTGGATAATTCCGATTTAGCGTTCATGCTGTATATAAATGCCCATCAAATGCGGGATAATACTTCCAAGTCACTGTAAAATATACGAAAATTATGCTGGAAATGCAGCCAGAGACAGTGTAGCTTAGCTTCCCCCTTGATATCACTAAAGACTATTCACGAACTATTAAGAACCTAGATATGGGCCGTAAATTATATATCCAGACTATGGGTTGTCAGATGAACGAATATGATTCAGCCAAAATGCTGGATGTCCTCGCTGAATCTCATGGTGCCGTCAAGACAGATAAGCCGGAAGATGCAGATATTATTCTGCTCAATACCTGCTCGATTCGTGAAAAAGCCCAGGAAAAAGTGTTTTCCCAACTGGGTCGCTGGCGACCGTATAAAGATAACAAACCTGATCTGGTGATCGGTGTGGGTGGCTGTGTAGCAAGTCAGGAAGGTGCAACTATTTTTGAACGTGCACCTTATGTTGATTTGGTCTTTGGTCCACAGACCTTGCACCGTCTTCCAGAGATGGTCGACAGTGCCATAAAAACAGGGAAACCGGTTATTGATATATCCTTTCCTGAAATTGAAAAATTCGATCATTTACCGGAGGCTCGCGCAGAAGGTCCGACTGCCTTTGTTTCCATCATGGAAGGCTGTAGTAAATATTGTACCTTCTGTGTTGTGCCCTACACCCGTGGTGAAGAAGTTAGCCGAACCTTCGATGATGTGATTAATGAAGTTGTTGAACTGGCTGCTCAAGGTGTCAGGGAAATTAATTTGCTCGGTCAAAATGTTAATGCCTATCGGGGCGAAATGTATGATGGTGAAATCGCAGACCTGGCACTGCTAATCGAATATGTTGCCGCGGTTGAAGGTATAGAGCGTATTCGTTACACAACCTCTCATCCTGTTGAATTTTCGGATAGATTAATTGAGGCTTACGCAAAAGTACCAGAGCTGGTAAACCATCTTCATTTACCCGTCCAGAGTGGATCCGACCGCGTGCTTTCCCTGATGAAAAGAGGACACACCGCGCTGGAATATAAATCCAAAATACGAAAATTGCGCAAGATCAGGCCTGATATCAGTTTATCTTCAGATTTTATTATCGGCTTTCCTGGCGAAACTGATGATGATTTTGAGGCGACCATGAATTTGATCTCTGAGATAGGCTTTGATCATTCGTTCAGCTTCATTTACAGCAAGCGACCAGGTACCCCGGCAGCAACATTTAATGACGACGTGCCAGCAGAAATAAAAAAACAACGGTTGAATATTCTGCAAACCAGGATTAATACCATGGCAATGAAAATCAGCCACAACATGGTCGGAGAAATAACACAGGTTCTGGTTGAGGGGTTTTCCAAAAAAGATACTAAACAATTGCGCGGCAAAACAGAAAATAATCGTACCGTAAATTTTAATGGTCCGGCATCACTGATTGGTGAATTTGCACATGTGCTGATTACCGAAGCATTGCCAAATTCCTTACGCGCCGAATTGCAACAGGCACCTGTTGCCAGATCAGAACCAACCCTTCAACAATCAGCGTTATAAAAATACTTGAACGCATCACCCGATACCTTACATCCAAGATCAACAGATATAATTCTGGAACCAGAAGACAACGCTCGGCTGGCTAATCTCTGTGGTCCACTTGATAAAAATCTGCGGCATATTGAAAGAAGACTAGGTGTTGAGATCAATAATCGTGGAAATGCATTTCGCATCATTGGCATAAGTAAATCTGTTGATCTCACAGAACAACTTTTGCAATCACTTTATAATATAACAGCAACAGAAACATTATCGCCTGAAAAAGTACACCTTCATATTCAGGATATGGGCATCAATCGGGAAATCGAGGACGATAGTGACACTGATACAAATATTAAAACAAAACGTGGAATCATTAGAGGTAGAAGTCCAAACCAACGATGCTACCTAAGAAATATCTTCGACCACGATATCAGTTTTGGTATTGGCCCTGCGGGTACCGGTAAAACCTATCTTGCTGTTGCCTGTGCCGTAGCCGCACTGGAACAGGATCGTGCGCGCCGCATTGTATTGGTACGCCCTGCTGTCGAGGCCGGTGAGAACCTTGGTTTCCTTCCTGGCGATCTTATTCAGAAGGTCAACCCTTATCTGCGACCACTCTATGATGCCCTGTACGAAATGCTCGGTTTCGAACAAGTTGCAAAGTATATTGAACGTAATGTAATCGAGGTTGCACCGCTGGCCTTCATGCGTGGGCGCACACTTAATGAATCTTTTGTAATTCTGGATGAAGCCCAGAACACAACAATAGAACAGATGAAAATGTTTCTCACCCGTATTGGTTTTGCATCAACGGCAGTTATTACCGGGGATATCACCCAGACAGATTTACCTCGAGGCAAGGACTCGGGTCTGCGTCAGGTAATTGATGTCCTCAAAGAAGAAGAAGACATCAGCTTTACCTTTTTTACTTCGAAAGATATCGTCCGACACACGCTTGTAGCAAAAATACTGAATGCTTATGAAAAACATGAGCAGGGAAATCAAAACTGATGTCCATTAAAGTAGACGTGCAATACGCGATTGATTGGCCTGATTTACCTGATGAAGGCCATTTAAAACTCTGGGCGAATACAGCCCTGGAGGATTTGAAAGAAAATGCTGAATTAACCATCCGCATTGTTGGCGAGGATGAAGGGACACAACTAAATGAACAATGGCGAAAATCACAAGGCCCGACAAATGTGCTATCTTTTACCCATGAAGCGGAAACAGAAATCGCACCGAATTTACTTGGCGATATCGTTGTTTGCGCACCAGTGGTAGCCAGAGAGGCAAAAGAACAAGATAAAGATATCGATGCACATTGGGCACATATGGTAATTCATGGTGTTTTACATCTAAATGGTTTTGATCACATCAAGCCAGAAGATGCTGATTGTATGGAAAGTCTCGAAATTAAAATTCTTGAAGAATTAAATTATAACAATCCTTACCTCATCACCCAGTCCTGAGA
>JAKZTI010000026.1:0-11573 GCA_047517145.1 Gammaproteobacteria bacterium | reverse complement strand
CCAGTGTGTGAGTGGTCGAGATTGGAATACCAGTTCCCGAAGCCAGAACCACAGTGGTTGAGGCCGCTAACTCACCGCAAAAACCCCGACTTGGGGTCAGCTCAGTAATGCTTTTACCAACAGTGGCAATCACCTTATGGCCATACATTACTAAGCCGAGCACAATACCTGCGGCACCTAAAAGCAGAACCCAGATTGGTAAGGCGGATTGTTGACCAATCATGCCGTCACTGTGCACAATACTGACCACAGCAGCGACAGGGCCAATCGCGTTTGCCACATCATTAGAGCCATGTGCGAAAGCCATGGCGCAAGCCGTAAAAATCATGAGGATACCGAAGATCTTTTCAACACTCTGAAAATGGAAAACTGACTCACTTGCCGCATGCTTTTTAATGCGACTGATTAATATCTTGCCAATAACCGAAGCTATCAGGCCTATGGCGAAGGCATACAGATAACAATCCTGTTGTGACAATTCGAGCCCCACGTGTTTTAAGCCTTTAAATAAGGTCACGAGGGAAATCATAAAGCCGGTTAAAAATATATAGAAAGGCACGTACCTTTGGGCATATTTAAAAGGATCTGTCGTATCTAAAATGAGTTTCTGGACACTACGGTATAAAAAATAGGCAAGTGTCCCTGCAAGCACTGGTGAGACGACCCAACTCATCGCAATAGCGCCAACTTGTCCCCATTGCACCGCGTCAGCACCGACAACAATGGCAGCAAAGCCGACGATGGCGCCGATAATAGAATGTGTTGTTGAAACAGGCAGGCCGTAACGTGAAGCAACTAGTAGCCAGGTGCCCGCAGCGAGTAATGAGGCGAGCATCCCGTAGACTAATATTTCAGGAGAGTCTGAGAAAAGAGAAGCATCGACTATCCCTTTTCTAATGGTCGAAGTAACTGCTCCACCAGCAAGGTAAGCCCCTGAAAATTCAAAGATCGCTGCAACAAAAATGGCTGATTTAATTGTCAGCGCTTTCGAACCAACAGAGGTTGCCATCGCGTTAGCAACATCATTAGCACCAATCCCCCAGGCCATAAATAGACCGAAGACAGCAGCAAGTATCAATAACAGCGTTGCGTGTTCCATAATGATTTATATTTGGGCAAATATGTCTGGGGTGAGTAGGTCTAATGAGAATTGGTTTCTGGAAATTATTTAGCAAGCATTAATTGCAAGCGATTACCGGTACTCTGTGATGCATCGGCAAGGTCACCAATCCATTCGATTATCTTGTAGATTAACATGACATCGATGGGGGACATTTCACTTTCGAGCGCATAGAGAGAAGCACGGAGTTTGACCTGAATATCATCGGTCTCATTTTCAATGACGTGCAGTTCTGCGATCATTTGTCTAACGCGTGTTGCTTCATCTCCACGAAAGCCTGTGACGACCAGCTCATCCAGTTCATTGATGGCGATCTGGGCTTGCTTTGTGGCGTCGATGCAGCGCTGCAGAAAGGCCATGAAATCATCAGCAAGCACACTCGGGATAGCCATCTTACGACCAAGGGTGAGTCCGGAAATATCTTTCGCTCGATTCGCAATCAGATCCTGCATATCCAGAAGCTCAAGGATATCTCTTCGGTCGATGGGCATGAATAAACTTGTCGGCAGGTTCATACGTAACTCGTTCTTGGTGTCATCGGCTTCTCCTTCAAGAGAGGCGAGTTTTTCCTGGATCTTTGAGGCCTCGTCCCAATCACCTTTAAAAACAGCTTCAAAGTAGGGAATGAGTTGTTCTACACAGGCGATAACACTGGCGATATGTTTCTGCAGTGGTGAAACCGGGGAGTTGCCGAAGATACGTGAAAAATAACTGATTTTTGTCATGGGCGTTATTGTATGTATTTTTTTGAAAAATAAATACTTTTTAATCATTGAAAAATTATTAGTCATCCCCATCTTGGAAAATAAGATAAACATTAGTTAATCAGGAGGTGTGAAATGACACTTGTAAGATATGAGCCCTGGAATTTACTGGATAGACTGCAAAAGGAATTCAACCTGCAGAATATTCTTGAACCATACGAAAGGGAAATTGTAGGTGATGATAGTTCGGATGTAGTGACCAGCCGTTGGCGTCCTGCAGTTGATATCAAAGAGGAAGAAGACCGATTTGTTATTTATGCGGACCTGCCTGGCGTTGATCCAAAAAACATCGAAATCACCATGGAACAAGGTGTGCTAACACTCAAAGGTGAGCGTTCTGAGGAGACAAAGGAAGAAAGGGAAGGCTATAAACGTGTAGAACGTGTGAGTGGCAGTTTTTACCGTCGCTTTAGTTTACCAGATACAGCCGATGCTGAACGTATTGAAGCCGAAGGTAAAAATGGTGTGTTGGAGATCACTCTGCCCAAGCAGGAGAAGGCACAGCCAAGAAAAATTAATGTAAAGAGCTAAACTCTATAATAAAGGAAAGAGGCGGGTCATCCCCGCCTTTTTTCTTTATTGCTATTAATTCTACAACCTTATAGGTTGCTGGGAGAATATGAACTTTTACTGGGATACAACTCCTAAGTTCATAAGGCACTGGTTAGATACGAATTAATTCTTTCAGGAAATTTTAATGTAGGTGATGTTGATGAACAAAACAACAGCAAGTTTGGCCCTGGGTATGGCATTGGGTAATTTATTAATATTTGTATTGAGCTTGATTAGCTCATCCGTGCAGGCGGTATTACCGATATATGCAGACGGCAAAGAATTGCCGAGTCTGGCCCCCATGCTGGAACAGGTCACACCAGCCGTCGTCAATATCGCAACAGAGGGTAAGGTTCAGGTCAGGTTAAATCCGCTTTTTTCAGATCCATTCTTTCGTCGCTTTTTTAATGTCCCGGATCAACCTGTAGAAAGGAAAACACAGAGTCTGGGTTCGGGAGTGATTGTTGATGCAAAACGTGGATTGGTGCTGACCAATAACCATGTGATTGCTAATGCACAGCAGATCACTGTGACATTAAGCGACGGCAGGCAACTGGAAGCAGAATTAGTTGGTACAGATCCGCAGACAGATGTTGCCGTCATAAAGATCCCTGCTGAAGATATTGTAGATATTAAGACAGCAGATTCTGATGAACTCAGGGTAGGTGACTTCGTGGTCGCTATTGGTGAACCATTTGGTCTAGGACAAACCGTTACCTCTGGTATTGTCAGTGCGCTCAGTCGTAGCGGCCTGGGCATAGAAGAATTTGAAAATTTCATCCAGACAGATGCCTCTATTAACCCGGGAAATTCTGGTGGTGCCTTAGTGAACTTGCGAGGTGAATTGGTCGGTATCAACACGGCAATTTTTTCGCAAAGTGGTGGAAATATCGGTATCGGATTTGCCATACCGATTAATCTTGCGATGCAAATTACCGAGCAGTTGCTGGAAAATGGCAAAGTACAACGTGGTTATCTTGGGGTATCTGCACAGGATTTAACACCTGCCCTGATTGAAGCCTTTGGTTTGAATCAGAATAAAGGCGCGGTGATTACCAGTGTCGATGAGGCTTCTCCTGCAGGCAAGGCCGGGCTTCAGCCCGGAGATATACTGGTCAAGATAAATGGCCGGGATGTTAAAAATGCGGGCGATGTGCGTAATCGTTTTGGTTTATTGACTATCGGTGAACGGGTCGTATTTGATATTTTGCGTGCGGGGAAGAATAAGAAAATATCGACCATAGTGACCGCAGCAAAAGAAGAAGCTAGTTTACCAGTCGCGATCAATAAGCGACTCGAAGGTGTAACAATTAATGAACTTAAGGAAGGACATCAATACTATGGAAAAATCGAAGGTGTTCATGTCGTTGAAGTATACAGGGGTAGCCCGGCATGGCGTAGCGGTCTGAGAAAAGGTGATGTCATTACTTCGGTGAATCGTCAGACAGTAAAAGATGTACCGATATTTCTCAAACTCGTGAATGGAAAGGACGAGCCCTTGTTGCTGAGAATTTTGAGAGGAAATAATGCTGCGTTTATTGTGATTAAATAAGTTTAATTAGCGGCAATAGCAAGGCCAGGTTGCTCAATTTCTGATTGCCCCAGATCGGATATTCTGGGATCTGAACAATCAGCAGAAATAATTTTCTCCAGCAGATCGACATCAACGTAGCCTGCGCCATATGAATTTCCTGAGCTAACGGCGAAGTGTTTTTCTGGCTCACCTAGTTGATCAATAACCAGAGAAGCACCGGTAAAGTCTTCATCAGCGGTTAAAGGGTGGGTGCTTATCACTGTTTTCATGCCGGTAGCCAATGCGGCGCGATTACCATTGCTTGTGTCTTCCAGGACAATACAATTTTCAGGTTTTAATCCGAGATTGGCCAATGCATATTGGTAGACTGCTGGCGAAGGTTTTTTATCAGCAACCAGATCACAACTGACTAAAGTTTCAAAATACGACAGGGCATCTTCACCAAGTGCACTTTTTAAAACGGTTTCAACATTTGCTGTTGAAGTACAGGTGGCGATCGCCATGCTGATGTCTTTTGCTTTTGCTTCTTTTAATAACCTCTCAACGCCGTCACGTAAACCAATATGACCGGCAATTAATTTCTCACGGTAGATTTCGGATTTGCGTTGATGAACTTTTAATGTGTAATCCCTTAAACTTTCATTTCCAGGAACTGCAAATTCTTTTGACTGCAGAAATTGTAAAATTCGTTCCTTGCCTCCGGAGATATCCAGTAATTCTATGTATTCAGAGACTGACCACTGAAAGGGGATATTGAATTCTGTGAAGGCTGCATTGAATGCCTGTCGATGTGTTTCTTCTGTGGCGGCCAGTGTGCCATCCACGTCAAAAATTATAGCTTTTAGTTTACGCATACTGATTGTGAAATAATCTTTAATTACCTTTCAATTTCGACGGCTAATATCTGATCAATATAAGGAAAATATTTGACGCAATGCAATATTAGGACATTTTTTCCTGATCGTCTACATTAAGTGAGACGGGAGGGTTATTTTCAAGTTCCACTTGCTCGATCTTTTCAAATCGAGAACTGATTTTTCGGGCTGATGTGCTAACGTCGTCAACATCTTCATTGGCCTGCCTGATATGTGTAGCGAGTTTATCCATACGTTTTTGAAATCTACCAAAATCCTTTGCCAGATGTCCAAGATGTTCTTGGATTATGTGAACTTGTTCACGTGTTGCGGCATCTTTCAGAACGGCACGTGCCATATTTAGTGTTGCCCAAAGCGTGGTTGGTGAAACCAGCCAAACTCTGGACTTGTTGGCCTTTTCTACAAGATCGGCATGGTGGGCCTGTATCTCTGCAAAGATCGCCTCAGCCGGTATGAACATCATTGCACCGTCGGATGTAGTGCCAGGGATAATATATTTTTCGGCAATATCCTTAATATGTTTCTGAATATCCTGTTTAAACTGTTTTTTCGCTGCTTTACGATCGGAATCATTTACCTGTTCATCATTCATTCGGCGATAGGATTCCAGCGGAAATTTTGAATCAATGGCGATCATGCCCATAGGTTCAGGCATAAATAAAACACAGTCTGCTTTTTTGCCATTGGGAAGTTTGTGTTGCAGATCGAAATGACTCTCAGGTAAAACATTTCTAACCAGTGAATTTAGCTGTACCTCACCAAAGGCACCGCGTGATTGTTTGTCTGACAACACCTCTTGTAGACTGACCACATTTGTAGATAGCTCGGTAATCTTTTTCTGCGCCTCATCAATCAAGGCAAGTCGTTTAACAATATCTGCGAAAGTCGCTGTGGTTTTTTCAAAACCTTCGGCCAAACGTTTTTCAACCTGACCACTGATTTCTTTCAGACGTTGATCAGTTTGTTCGGTCAAGCCCTGCATACGCTTACCCAGTTCATCACTATGACGCGTCAAAGTCTCGCCAATTAATTTTTGTACATTGGTCATGCCCGTTTGCAGAGATTCAAGTGTTTGTTTGGTTGTCTCTCCCTGTCGTTTCTCAAAATGACTATTGTTTTCCGTGAGTATAGTTCGCAGCTCCTCTCTTAATTCTGAAAATGAGCCCACAAGTTTTTCTCTCAAGTTGCTAATGGCCTCTGTCTGATCCTGTTTAAGATCATTTAGACGTTGATCGAGCTGATCGACTTTTTTTGAATGTTCTTCCAGACGAACATCCAGGCGGGTAAGTTGTTCGTTGTTTTTATTCCGGAATTCAATGCGCACAACTATCCAGGCAATGAGTATTAATATTGCAATAAGAATTATGTTGCTTGTTTCAGGCGTCAGTGTCATGAATTCCACAGCAGTATCATATGATATGTAGGCTGAAGGCGCAGCATCAACTTTAAACCAGGGTTGAGAATTTTGCTTTTTACCTTCTTAGAAAAGCTATCCACCTGTAGAAATTCAGAAGACTGGCAAGAGAGGCAGCCAGGTAGGTAAGTGCGGCTGCTGTCAGGATCTGTTTCGCGATGGGGACAGCAGATTCAGGAATATATTCACCGGCGATTAATACGGGGAGTGCCCGTTTGAAGCTGGCATCCCACTCTACTGGCAAAGTAACCAGATGGACCAACACGGGTAAAAGCAATATGGCCAGGCCACAGGCAAAGGTAAAAGCACCTACGGCAGGGAGGCGTGTGAGTAATGATATAAAAGGGAATACAACCAGCAGTATGGCGGCCATCTTTTCTGCAAACCATGAGAATCTGGCCAGTTTAGAGCGTAAAGACAGTGGCTGATAACCGACCTGATGCTGAATGGCATGACCAATTTCATGCGCAGCAACAGTGATAGCGGTCAATGATTTTCCATTGAAATTATCTGGAGATAGTTTGACGAGCTTGTTCTCGGGATCATAAAAATTGTCGTTTTGCTCACCTTCTTCTACTTGAACATCAGTAAGTTCGAGACGTTTGACTAAATGTTCAGCCAGTTCACCACCAGTCCCCGGGAAAGCGTCAATTTCCACTGCATATTTTTTAAACACATGCCTGGCCCATAATTGCGGTCCAAAGATGAGTGAGACTAGTAAAATTGTTGCAATGGCAAACATCATAATTATGCTGTTCTCAGCTTGTGAATTGTTGTTTTCAGTTATAAGGTAATGAGAGCTTATTTGTAGCAAGCATTACCATACTAATAATAACACTAGTTGATGATGACACCTCTGGAAAAATATCAGGCGGATTTATTGCGCGAAGAATTTCATGCGGATCAGGCGCAAGAAAATGCTGTGCGGAAGACCCAGAAACTTTTCGATGCACTATTGCTTGATGATGATACTGAAAATAATTTCTTCGAAAAGATCAGACAAAAATTTCAAAAAGATAACTCAAATATTATTAAAGGACTATATCTCTGGGGCGGAGTAGGGCGAGGGAAAACTTATCTCATTGACTCTTTCTATGACAGCCTGCCTTTTAAAGAAAAACAAAGAATTCATTTTCACCGTTTTATGCAGATGGTGCATACGCAATTAAAAGGACTTAACGACGTAAGCGACCCATTACAAATTGTGGCAGAGAACATTGCCTCTAAAACCGAAGTTTTGTGTTTTGATGAATTTCATGTTTCCGATATTACCGATGCCATGTTGTTGGGTGGTGTACTCAAAGGTTTATTTGAACGGGGTGTGGTCCTGGTCACCACCTCCAATGAGGCGCCGGATAAATTGTATTGGGGTGGATTACAAAGAGAACGATTTCTGCCCGCGATAGACCTGATAAAAAAATATACGGAAGTGGTGAATGTAGATTCAGGTGTTGATTATCGCTTACGTTTTCTGGATAAGGCGGAGATTTACCATTCGCCTCTGGACGACAAGGCAAAGGAGATGCTGGGATTTAATTTTAATCACATCGCGCCGAACGAAGTCACGGAAGGATTGCCGATTGAAATTGAAGGCCGAATGATTCAAACCATTTGCCATGCGGATGGTGTCGTCTGGTTTGATTTTGATGGCATTTGTGATGGGCCAAGAGGCCCTGCAGATTACATTGAGATCGCCAGATTATTCCAAACAGTTTTGATATCAGATATTCCTGTCATGGATGAATTGACGAATGATAAGGCCAGGCGATTCATGACCTTAATAGATGAATTTTACGATCGAAACGTTAAATTGCTTGTAACTGCAGCAGCAAAACCCTCTGAACTCTACGTAGGCAAGCGCCTGAGTAGGCCATTTTTGAGAACGATTAGCCGTCTTGAAGAGATGCAAACGCACGATTATCTTGCAAAACAGCATATCTCATAATAACTAATTTAATCAATTAGTTACAATAAATACTTGACTTAATTGATTAGATAACCTATATAACTTACATAGGGTAGGTAATTTGCTGATATTTAAGGCTTAATTCAGGCCATTTTTTGAATTTTTCGGCAAAGTGTCTGTCACAGACAACAGAGAGTTAATTTTTGGAGAATTGATTATGAGTGCAGTGATGTCAACTGACGGTTTGGAATTTGAAGAACGGCAGATAGCCGAATTACTAGAATGTCGTTTTGGCGATGGCATGGTCTATCTTCCCAAAACAAAGCCCAGGCAATTATTATATTTAGCCGTTATTAACGGATTTATTGATGCCGAAGGTTATCTCACCCGCAAAGGACGGATACTCCTGGCACGACATTTCTAAAATATTTTTCCTGAGTTTCACTGGCGAATAGCAACTTATTCGTTTTCAGCCTTTCATACTTGCCCTAGTTTCACTATCATTTCTTTACTGCATATTGGTTTGTCTCGTAGCTGAAAGACGGAAACAAGAATCAATAACAATATCCAGGGGAGATAATGATGGCTAGCTACAGTACTGAAGATATCCGGAATATCGCACTTGTAGGCCATAGTGGCTCGGGCAAGACAACATTGATTGAATCCATGTTGCACCGATCAGGCGCAATCACCAGTGCAGGTACAGTTGAAAAGGCTAATACAGTCAGTGATTTCGATGCCCAGGAAAAAGCCTACAAACATTCATTGAACAGTACCGTTGTGAGCATGGATTATCACGGTGGTCATATCAATTTAATTGACACGCCCGGCTATCCGGATTTTGTGGGTCGCGCCCTGGCGGTATTACCTGCAGTGGAGACCTGTGCTGTTGTGATAAATGCGCAAACAGGTATTGAAATGATTACCCGCCGCATGATGGACGTTGCAAAAGACAGAGATCTGGATCGACTCATTATCGTTAATAAGATTGACGCAGAGCAGGTTGATCTGGAGAAATTAATGATTCAGATTAGGGAATCATTCGGTAGTGAATGTTTGCCGATTAATCTGCCTGCGGAAAATAATCAGAAAGTTGTCGATTGTTTCTTAAGTCCATCGGGTGATGAGACAGATTTCTCTTCTGTCTCGGAAGCACATACTCAAATTGTTGATCAAGTGGTTGAGCTAGATGAAGATCTGATGGAGATATATCTGGAGCAAGGCGAGGAAATCAGTCCTGAACAATTGCATGATCCATTTGAACAGTCGCTCAGGGAAGGTCATTTGGTTCCGGTCTGTTTTGTTTCCGCCAAAACTGGTGCCGGTCTGGATGAGTTACTGGAAACGTTTGCCAGGTTAATGCCAAACCCGAATGAAGGTAATCCACCGCAATTCCTTAAAGGTGAAGGCGATGATTCTGTGTCTATTGAAGTGATACCAGATGCCAGTAAACATGTATTGGCTCATGTGTTTAAGGTTAATGTTGATCCCTTCGTTGGAAAACTCTCCATTTTTCGGATTCATCAGGGGACAATAAATAAAGATAGTCAGTTATTCATTGGCGATGGGCGTAAACCTTTCAAGGTAGGTCATTTGTTCAAATTACAGGGGAAAGAAAATTCTGAAATTGCATCTGGGTTGCCTGGTGATATATGCGCAGTAAGTAAAATAGATGATATTCATTTTGATGCTGTTTTACATGATTCGCATGATGAGGATCACATCCATCTGCGTTCATTAAATTTTCCTTCACCCATGTACGGTTTGGCGATAGAGGTAAAGAGTCGTGGTGATGAGCAAAAGATTTCTGATGCCTTACACAAAATTATTGAAGAAGACCCCAGTTTAATTATTGAGCATCATGCGAATATGAATGAGACAGTGATGCGAGGTATAGGGGAATTACATTTACGTGTCGTCCTCGATAAGTTAAAAGATCAATATCATATTGATGTCGAAACGCGTCCGCCGAGGATTGCCTATCGCGAAACTATCACCAGCAAAGCAGATGGTCATTATCGACACAAAAAGCAGACAGGTGGGGCAGGACAATTTGGTGAGGTGTCACTCAAGGTGCAACCTCTTCCACGCGGAGGTGGTTTTGAATTCGTCGATAAAATTGCTGGCGGTGTCATCCCCAGACAATTTATACCTGCTGTTGAAAAAGGCATTCAACAGGTACTAGATGAAGGCGTGATTTCCGGGTATCCACTGCAAGACATACGAGTAACTATTGTTGACGGTAAACACCATTCTGTGGACTCTAAAGAGGTTGCTTTTGTAGCTGCTGGGAAAAAGGCATTTATTGACGCTATCATGAAATCAACACCAGTAGTTCTGGAACCTGTCGTTAATATCACAATTACTGCACCCAGTGATGCGATGGGGGATATCACCGCCGATTTGTCGGGCAAAAGAGGGCGCATCAGTAATACTGAAGCCATGGTGGGTGGATATTCCCTCATCAGCGGCACTGTGCCATTGAGCGAATTAGATAATTACCAATCCAGACTAAAATCATTTACCGGAGGCACAGGCTCATTCTCAGTAGAATTTAGCCACTACCATCAGGTTCAGTCTAAAATACAGAAAGAATTGGTTTCAGCATACAGGCCGAAACAGGATGAGGATTAATTTAATAAAAGCAAAAATTAATAGCTAAATCGTCTAATATTAGTTAGATTAATTCCTTTTAAGTATAAGAAGTTATTGCTATCTTTGCCTACACAAGATATAGATTCTTCTAACCTAATCAGTTACTTATATGGCAGGAAAAGATGTACCAGTACGATAACTACGATCAGAAAATAGTAGACGATCGCGTAGAACAATTTCGAGATCAGACCCGGCGTTATCTGGCAGGTGAATTGTCTGAAAATGAATTCAGGCCCCTGAGATTAATGAATGGTTTGTATATTCAGACACATGCGCCAATGCTGCGTGTGGATATTCCTTATGGATTATTGTCTTCCAAACAACTACGTATGCTTGCCCATATCTCTCGTAAGTATGACAAGAATTATGGTCACATCAGTACACGCCAAAACATACAATACAACTGGCCGAAGTTAGAGACTGTTCCTGATATCCTGGCTGATTTGGCCAGTGTACAAATGCATGCCATTCAATCTAGTGGTAACTGTATCCGCAATATTACTTCTGATCAGTTTGCCGGAGTTGCCGAAGACGAAGTGGAAGATCCCAGACCTTATTGTGAAATACTACGTCAGTGGTCAACTTTTCATCCTGAATTTGCTTATTTGCCGCGTAAGTTCAAGTTTGCCGTTTCTGGCGCGACACACGATCGAGCTGCAGTTCAGGTACATGATATTGGTTTGTATCTGGTGCGTAATGATGCCGGAGAAGTTGGATTCAAGGTGCTCGTCGGTGGTGGACTTGGTCGTACAC
>JAKZTI010000025.1:0-6085 GCA_047517145.1 Gammaproteobacteria bacterium | reverse complement strand
GCTCCCCCTCTGCTTACAGACCCACCTCGACCATGGAAAAATGATATGGGGATACCGGTTTTTTCACCAATCGCGGTTAGTTCGGCCTGGGCCTTGGTTAACTCCCAGTTCGCTGTAAAGAATCCACCATCTTTATTGGAATCTGAATAACCCACCATGACTTCCTGTACACCGCCAATTTGTTCCACTGATCGCTGAACAACCGGGATATTCAGAAATTCTTCCATCATTTCTGAACCGCGTTGCAGATCATCAATGGTTTCAAACAGGGGAACTATGGGTAAGCTGCAACTATCAATGCCAGCCTCGTCGGTAAATAATCCGGCATACTTAGCAAGTACATAAAGTCCCAGGATATCTGCGACCGTCTGGGTCATGCTCAGGATACAATTACCAAAAGCTTCTCTATCCAGTTTTTCCATCATCTCTTTGGCCATACAGAACATGCCAAATGTGGATTTAGAGGCATCATCCAGATCTTTAAAGGTAGGTAATTCATCCAGCGGCCTTTCCAATTCAGATATTAACCATGCCTGCCATTCCGCAGAACCGGCATCCGGTGGAGTAGCATCATCATCTGCACCAGTGATCTGTCTCCATAATGCCGCCAGTGTGTTATTCGTCATGGTTGAATTTTCTCGTAAATCCAGGCGGACTGTACGAAAACGGAATGCCTCAACTTCTCTTCGCAATGGAACAATCAAGCTGTCTGATTGCTGCTCACAATTGGCCTCAATCAAGCCCTGTTCTAATTGCTTTAAATCATCAATAAGCTCATCGGCATCTGTGTAACCGATATGTCTTGGTGCACCTTTATCTACATCTACATCTGCATTGGCAATTGTGCCCCCAAGCAACCGCTGCATGCAGACCACATATTGTCTAAAGACTTCCCCGGGGTTTCTATCGGCAATATTTTTACCATCAGCACTTTCATCGAGTATCTTCTCCAGTGATTGATTAAACTCCGGGGACACCACGACTGCGTTTCTTGACACGCTGATTTTTTGAACCAACTCAGCAAGACGCAGCTGATACCTTTTTAAGCAAGCACGACGAGTTGTCAATAAAGTTTGCTGAGTGACCTCATTGGTGACGAATGGGTTACCATCACGATCGCCACCTATCCAGGTCCCAAACTGAAAAAATGGTGGGATTTCAAATCGCTGCTCTGGATAATATTGTTTCAGGATCCATTCCAGTTTCTCCATCATCTCAGGCACTCTCTGAAATAGTGCCTCTTCAAAAAAATGCAACCCCCAACTAACCTCCATCTTGACGGTTGGTTTTTCCAGTCGCAACTCACCTGTCAGCCAGAGTAGATCAATTTCATTTCTTAGATCAGAAACAAGTCCTTCTCGTTCTCGTTCGGTCCAGCGTTCATTCTCGAGCTCTCTCAGTAGTAGATACATTCGCCGATGAATCTGCAGTACCGTTACGCGTTTTGCTTCCGTGGGATGTGCTGTGATGGTGGGGCGTATACGGGCATTGCTCAACAAACTCTGTATCTCCGCAGCCGTAACCCCGTCTTTTACTGCATTGGAAAATACCTTCCCGAAAGTCCCTGGCGTACCATCCAGACCACGTTTTTTTTCGACAGTACGTATACGACGCATTGCTGTATTTTCTTCGGCGATATTTAATAACTGAAACCAGATGCTCCATGCCTGCAGCACACCAAGCAACAATTCTCCATTATCTTCTGGGATATCAGACTCTCCCAGGAACAGGGAAAGTATTTCTGGTTGGCGGGTATGAATAACGGATTTGAGTTGTGCCGTCATCAGCTCGGTAACCTGCTTTGCGTATGCGGCCGAGAACTCGTCTACATTAAATTCCGTATCTACAACCTCTTCAGTACCTGTTGACACAGCTCTCCTCCAATGTAGTTCTATGCAACTCTATTCGGAGGCTCATCCCCAGCTAAAAATGCCTTAACGTTGTCCAATGAGCATAGTCCCATCGCCACACGTGTTTCTGTTGTGGCACTGCCCAGATGAGGGAACATCACCACATTATCCATAGTTAAAAGATCTTCAGTCACACTAGGCTCTTTTGCAAAAACATCCAGGGCTGCACCGGCAATCACACCATCTTTTAAGGCCTGCACCAATGCCGGTTCATCAACCACATCACCGCGGGCTGTATTAATCAGAAATGCATGTTTTTGCATCAAACCAAAACGCTCTGCATTCATCAGATTGGTATTACTGCCTCCGCCCGGACAATGCAGGGAAACAAAATCAGCATCTTTCAATACGTCTTCAACACTGTCTAGCTGCGTCGCACTGAATTTTTTAATGACTTCATCTGATGGCGGGTAGGGATCATAAAAACTGAGCTGCATACCAAAACCGAAATGAGCTTTCTGTGCGACGGCTTGCGCAATACGTCCAAGACCAATTAATCCCAGTTTCTTACCGGTGACTTTGGTGGATAGCATGTGCATTGGACGCCAACCATCCCATTCCTTATTGCGAACCAGACGCTCACCTTCACCCGCACGACGCGCAACCATTAATAGCAGTGTCATTGCTATATCGGCAGTACAATCCGTTAAAACACCTGGTGTGTTGGTAACAACAACACCAGCCGCCTTTGCAGCATCCGTATCAATATTATTAAAACCGACACCAAAGTTACACAAGGCCTTACACTTTCTGCCTTCCACATTAAGTATTTCTGAATTAATCTGAAAATCAGAAACCGTGGGACAAACCACATCATAATTTTTCATTGCTTCCTGAAGTTCTTCCACAGACATCTTGTGGTCATCTTCATTCAAGGTCACATCAAATAATTCTTTTGCTTTCGCTTCTGCTTCTGCTGGCCACTGACGGGTAAGTAAGATTTTAGGTTTACTCACTATTTAGCTCCTGATTTTATCTATTCGAATGGTCAAAGTATAAAGGGCACCGCATCATAGATGAAGTGCCCTTTACATATTCTTACTGCTAAGGTCTAGCCTAGTTTGGCCATGACTTCCTGTACAACCGGTGCAAACGAGGCTGGATTTGGCACAACGTGTACGCCACATTCCTGAAGGATTTCAACCTTCTCAGCCGCACTATCGCCGACAGCAGAAATGATTGCACCCGCGTGGCCCATACGAGTACCCTTAGGCGCAGTTAATCCTGCAATGTAACCAATCACGGGCTTGGACATATTTTCCTTGGCCCAATGAGCAGCAGCGACTTCCTGTGGCCCACCAATTTCACCAATCATGATCACTGCCTTGGTATCTGGATCCTCTTCGAAATACTGCAAATGATCGATAAAGGCACTTCCGTTGATGGGGTCACCACCAATACCAATACTACTTGAAATACCGATACCAATTTCCTTCATTTGTGCAGCAGCTTCATAACCCAGTGTCCCAGAACGACCAACCACACCGACAGGACCAGACATATAGATATGACCAGGCATAATGCCCATCATACATTTGCCAGGACTGATTGAGCCAGCGCAGTTAGGGCCGGTCAACACCATTTTATCTTTCTCCTTATAGCGGCGCATATAGCGTTTCACACGGATCATGTCCTGTGATGGGATGCCATCAGTAATAGCTACACAGAATTTGATCTCGCCATCCGCCGCTTCCATGATGCTGTCTGCAGCAAATGGCGGTGGTACAAAAATAATACTGGCATTTGCGCCAGTCGCTGCTACTGCTTCTTTTACTGTATTGAACACTGGACGATCAAGATGTTTTGTTCCGCCCTTACCAGGAGTCACACCACCAACGACGTTAGTGCCGTATTCGATCATTTCAGCTGCGTGAAAAGTACCAATTTGACCGGTGAAGCCCTGGACAATTACTTTTGAATTTTCGTCTAACAAAATTGCCATTATTATGTCTCCTATTTGCCGGTCGCTTCTTTCCAGGCTGCAACAGCTTTATCTGCTGCCTCCTGTAAGGTGTCTGCAGAAATAATGGGAAGACCACTATCTTTAATGATCTTTTGTCCTGCTTCTACATTGGTACCCGATAGTCGAACCACAAGAGGAACCTTCAAGTCAATTTGTTTAACAGCCTGAACAACACCATCAGCAATCCAGTCACAGCGATTAATTCCGGCAAAGATGTTCACCAGAATACATTCGACTTTATCGTCAGAAAGAACCAGATTAAATGCCTTGGCAGTACGTTCGGCTGATGCGCCACCACCTATATCGAGGAAGTTTGCCGGCTCACCGCCTGCATGCATGATCATATCCATGGTTGCCATTGCCAGACCGGCACCATTAATGATACAGCCGATATTTCCATCCAGACCGACATAATTTAAACCGCGATCAGCAGCACGCATTTCACGTGGATCCTCTTGCGATTTATCACGAAGCTCTGAAATATTAGGATGACGAAAAAGCGCGTTTTCATCAAAACCCATCTTCGCATCAACTGCGAGTATTTTGCCTTCCTTGGTCACAACCAATGGATTGATTTCAACCATGTTCGCATCCAGATCACGCATCGCACGATAGCAACCGAGAAATGTTGTCACAGCCTGATTAACTTGTGATTTGTCCAGACGCAATGCAAAAGCCAGCTCACGCGCCTGAAAAGCTTGCATACCGACAGCCGCATCAACAGAAATTTTGGTAATAGATTCCGGCTTTTCAATTGCCAGTTGCTCGATCTCCATACCACCTTCCGCGGAGGCAATAACAGTGACACTTTCATTGGCTCGATCAAGTACAAATGCCAGATAAATTTCACGATCAATGTTACAGCCTTCTTCAATATAGAGGCGAGAACAAATCTTGCCTTGTGGTCCTGTCTGATGCGTCACCAGTTTTTTGCCCAGTAATTCATCGGCGGCGGCCCATACTTCATCTTCGGTCTTACATACCTTAATCCCACCTGCCTTGCCACGTGCTCCTGAATGGATCTGCGCCTTGATAACCCAGACGTCACCGCCAAGTTCGGTGCATCTGTATGTTGCCTGTTCAGGACTGTACGCCAGGCCACCAGCACCAACGGGTACACCGTATCCAGACAGAATCTCTTTTGCTTGATATTCATGGATGTCCACTTCACACCCTCCTGTAATTAATAATTAAAATTCTTGATTAACTATCTACTACTTAGCCTTAGCAGCGATTTGATCCGCTTGCGAAATTAGATTGCGAGCCATCTTCTCAGATGCGATATCGATCATTTTGCCGTCCAACTGGGCAGCACCTTTACCGGCGGCCGCAGCTTCTTCCAGAGCTTCAAGTACACGACGTGCATGAGTCACATCTTTATCCGGTGGAGACATCACTTCATTCGCTAATGGAATTTGCTTAGGGTGAATTGCCCACTTACCGTCGTAACCGAGAGCTGCAACACGACGTGCCGCTGCGCGATAAGCATCAGGATCACTGAAATCACCAAAAGGACCGTCAATTGCACGTAAACCAAAAGCACGACATGCGGTAAGCATTTGTACTTGTGAAGTATGCCATTGATCATTCAACGCACCTTCACAAACATAATCTGGATTTAAGCCGCCGATAATGGTGGTACGTGAACGCATGCTTGCCGCGTAATCACCAACACCAAAATGGAATGCTTCAAGACGCTTACTTGCTGTTGCAATAGACATGACATTGGCGCCACCAAGAGCAGTTTCGATTAAACATTCAAGACCGATTCTTTTCTTCAAGCCCATCGCATCTTCAACCTGCGTCACCAACATATCTACAGCGTAGACATCTTGTGCAGTACCGACTTTAGGAATCAAAATCGTATCGAGATTTTTACCCGCTTGTTCGATGATATCGACAACGTCACGATACATATAATGAGTATCTAAGCCGTTAATACGCACTGATATTGTTTTACTACTCCAATCAATATCATTTAATGCTTCAATAACATTTTTACGGGCTTGTTCTTTATCATCAGGTACAACGGCATCTTCACAATCAAGAAAGATGTAATCCGCGTCACTCTTTGCTGCTTTTTCAAACATTTCTGGGCTTGAAGCCGGGACTGCTAGCTCACTACGCTGTAAGCGTGGAGTAGCTGGTTCGTATGAAGTAAAACTCATGGTTATTCCTCTTTATTATCAATATTATTTAAATAGTTAGTTCT
>JAKZTI010000024.1:0-18058 GCA_047517145.1 Gammaproteobacteria bacterium | reverse complement strand
ACCAGACTTATGCCATTAACGGCAATATCGATCACCTTCCATTCACCGTTGTTGATATGCATTTTGTAATTAAGCAAGATTGTATTAGCACTACCGATTGTATGAGCACTGCTGTCCGTCCTTATTTCTACTTTCACAATTGCTAGATTTGAAGACGGGTCAGATTGCACAGGCAGATACTTTATTTCCTTGACCGAATGAGACATCAAGGTCTTGGCATAGGTGTATACCACCAGAGTCTTGAATCCATTAATAAAGGCATAACGCTGTACCTGACTGGCTTTGTTCCAGTTTTTACCTAATATCCATCTGCACATGATTGGAAAGTCAAAATGGGGGACAGCATGTTTTTTAATCAATTCGAAAGTGTTTTTCGGATGAACACCTGAATTGCCCTTCTCGGACGACATTTTTTCAATGACCTGATCCAGGGTATTTTTGACAACTTCCTCAGCGCTTTGCGTTGTTGCATAGACTGTGGTCAGCATGAAAGACATTAACAAAAATGTAGAGACAAGGACTTTCAGCATTATGATCTGATGCCCCAGGCAGGCGGCGGCAGAATAAATCTTCTGTTCCAAACAAGAGCCATTCTGCCTCCCTGGCACACAATTACATGCCAGGCAGGGCTTAAGTGATGACAAGATGAATTGTCTAGTCAAGATCAAGACTCCTCATCTTGTTCAAGCGTCAGATAACCGATTCCCAATGCAGCGCCCAGACCAGTACTGGTCTCGATGGCTACTGGTTGCAAACTGAAATTTTTATCACCACCACCTAACATGACAGATGCACCTACACCAATTATCAGGGCTGCTGAGGCCTTGCCACCTACATAAGTACCTTCAAGAGAATATGCTTCAGGCAGTGTGTCACCTGAAATGGCGATAACAGTGAAGACGGCCTGCTCGTTACTCTTTTGTTGGAGATCGATACCTAAGCTCATACCCATCTCCCCCGTGTACCTCTCTTCGCCCGTAGAATGCGAAAATATACAATTCACATCTGTTTTCGAGCTGAATATATAATTATGTCGAGTGGAGGGGACACTTTCACAAGTCAGTACTCCTATATCCAAACCGCCCTGTGCCAACACTGGTTGTGCAAGCAGGAGTAGAAATATCGTACTTACTATGCTCCGAACTAATTTATTAAATGTTGTATGTTTCATTTTCAGACCTCCATATGTTTTCATCAATCTGTTCACTACATCCCTCAAATAGCGAGAATCGTGCCAAATAACTGGAAATAGGAGTTCGCTTGGATAATCAGGTAGTTACAGCTTTTAGTCAGACAGCTTCAGCGCAACCCACACAAAGCAGACAAGCATTCCTTGCAGGTATGAGCTACATTTAATGCATGGTGAGTGTAAACAAACTGGAGTACCGGACATGGCGACAAAAGTAAAACTTAACACGGAAGATCGGGATTTCTTTTCCCGGGTAGGTGTCGCTATATTTACAAATCCGTTCAGCGATGAGAATGAACAGTTTTCGGGGCTGTTGTCTGACGACCAAGTTGGGGAATCGACAACGCGGGGACAGTTTCTGTGGTCTTTGAAGCCAACCTTGGATCATCGAATAGGCACTCTCGACGAAAGGGACTGCAGCAGGCTCCAACAATTCGACAAGGAAAGCCGACCGTTGATTGAATACGGGTACCTGCTTCAGATTTATCTTCGGTTCGTGCCCAACATAAATGAGGTGATCGAGGACCAGCTAACGGTTGGCTCAACGCCGATAAAAGTACCGTTTGCCAATAAAATGATGACGGAGCTTAAAAGGCGGGGATTTACTCAGCGGGACGCCGAGCATTATCTCGCGCTGTTTTACCAGTTGCGGCGCGCCTACTATTTCATACACCAATCCCTGGTAGGTGACAGCCCCCCCATGAAGGATCTGCGCCGTGCCTTGTGGAACAATGTATTTGCGTATGATATTCGCGTATACAATCGATATCTCCTGGGCCGCATGGAGGATTTCTCTACACTTCTTCTAGGTGAAACAGGAACAGGAAAAGGATCGGCGGCGGCGGCAATCGGACGTTCGGGTTACATCCCATTCGACAAAGACAGAGGATGTTTTAAAGAAAGCTTTTCCGATACTTTCGTTGCCGCCAATCTCTCACAGATTCCGGAAACCCTAATTGAATCGGAGCTGTTTGGTCACCGTAAAGGGGCATTTACCGGTGCGGTAGACAATCATAAAGGCCTTTTCGCCCGGTGCAGTGCCCATGGGGCATTATTCCTTGACGAGATCGGCGATGTCAACGTGTCCATCCAATTGAAATTGCTTCAGGTGCTTCAGGAACGCATCTTCACTCCGGTAGGCAGTCACACCGACCAACGTTTCTCTGGACGCGTCATTGCAGCGACAAACCATCCCCTTGTGAAACTGCGTAAGCAAGGTGATTTCCGTGATGATTTTTTCTACCGGCTCTGTTCCGACGAAATTACCGTACCGACGTTGCGCCAGCGTATCGAGGAATCGCCTTCAGAGTTGGAACAACTGGTCAACTTGTTGGTAAGCCGTTTGGCTGGAGAAGAAAGTCCCAGTTTGACCGATATGGTTCTGGAAACATTTAAACAGGATCTTCCGACGGGATATGCCTGGCCAGGCAACGTGAGAGAACTGGAGCAGGCTGTACGCCGCATCCTCCTCACCAGGCACTATGCCGGTGACATGGTTGATGACGGCATAAATCAGGAAGAAGCGCTTCTGAGAAAAATCCAGGATGGGAATCTGACCGTGGCACAACTGACTGCTGATTATTGCAGCCTGCTTTATCGACAGTTCGGCACCTATGGCGCAGTTGCCCAGCGTACCCAACTTGACAGCCGAACCGTGAAAAAATACCTCCAGAAGAATTACGACCAAAATATCTCTTGACCGCATAAAGCCCTGCCAACCGTCCGATTCGTGTGATCGGATGCATGCATATACGCGTTTCTCTTGTGTATTAAATGCATCTCCAATAGACATTCTTTGCGTTTTAAACGTAGTCCTATCGACGCATCGATGCTAACCCACAGGGCCTTGATGAGCACATAGAAGATCATGATTAATATAATGCCGAGCTATTCAACTAAATAAGTATTAAGCAGACAGTCATTTGTATTAGATGTCCGTTCATCAGGGTGAAATACTTCGAATGTCCGCTTACGCTGGAAAGCGGACGTTCTAGCAGAAGTTTAATGACAGTAATATCTAACTAACATCGTTCAGTTTATTTGTTTTGTATCTAAAAGATGCCCCCACAGTTGCCCCCAAAATGTCCGCTTTATACTGAAAGCGGACGGTCAAGTGTAGATAATATTATGCAACCAGTGACCAAAAGCAGACATAACGTCTGAATGATAGGTTACAAGGGGAGATACTGAACATTCTTAAAGGCAACTTTTTTAACCCAATATCAAACATTTTAGAAAAACGCACCCCTTGTAATCCTTCTCGATTCATTTGTTAGGTGGTTATTTCCTTACTTTAATATTTTCATTTGTACGTGCTGGGGTGCCACTTTCCACATACCATCCTCTTTATAACAAGTATCACGCCAAAGCTTTCTCTTACCATCAGGGTAAGTGCAGACATACTTAACAGTAGCTTTATTGACACTTTCTATACTTGGTTCTTCATAATTACAAGGATTAGTGTCTGTTGGATATATCTTGGCCAATCCTTCAATGCCGCCGAATTCTTTATCTAAATAAGCCAATGAAGTGTTCGACGTGAGTGCTTCGGCAGTTGCTACATCTTTTTGGTATAACGCCGTGTTCCATTGCTCCACGGTGTCCGCACAATCATTTTCGGCATACTCCTTTGCGCGTTGCATATATGGGCTCTCCATATACTTCGGATAGCCAGTAATGACAAGACCCAATGACAAGACCAAAACCGCGCCTCCGAAAACCTGTGCTTTCTTGCGAGCAAAGATAGTTGGAAAAAGCGCAAGAATCACCGCAATCAAGGAAAACGTGAACTGACCTCCGATTGCAGTCACTATAACCCCTAGACCGTTTATGATTAAAGCAGACCAAGTCAGTGCCGAGGCAGTTTGGGGATTCATCGGATTCATTGCATAAGAATAATACCCGCATATTTACCAACGGTTAAGATAATTCCCAATGATACTTTAGATATTTGTTATAAATACGAATGTCCGCTTTCGCTGGAAAGCAGACGTTCAATGAATCAGTCGACATTGACTCTATTGATTGTTAATTATCGAATGGCTCCTATTCTCTTTTACCCAAATTCATAGCTTGCTTACCGTCCTTGCAGCCAAGAACTACAGACTTGTTAAATTCTGTATTTGGATAGATTTTACATTTATGCATATTCCCTTGCTTATCCTTGCAGCTATAGCTTTGCCACCCGTTCGTACACTGTCCTAGACTACATCCACTGGCCAGCAGAGGTTTGGTACAGGCAGCAGTAGCATCACCTTGGAAACAATATTCAGGAGGTGCGGCACCGCCTCCGCCACGAATATCTGCCAATGCCTTTTGCAAGATCTCTTGTGGATAGTTACAGGTTAACTTTTGATGGCTACTTTTCATTTTCCCTGCCATATTTTTTTCTTCATCAATTATCTCAGACTCGGATTTTCCGGACTTTCTTAACATTTCACGCGTCTGATCCAGAAACTTTACCTTCACATCGATAGAATCTTGTTGAAACTGGCATGTATCATCCTTGTTACCATGTAATCTATATTCCATTGTTATAGTGTTCCTCATTCCACCAAATTCAATAGTATCCGTTTTCCTTACTTTGCTTGGCTTACAACTTTTCGAATTTTCAACAAAACATTCAAAATCTTTCCCGCAACTTGATAATTGACTATTAGAATCTCCGGATAACTTAACTATTTCTTGCGTTTGTGATACCGGACAGGGTTTGTCACTGAATGTCATCTTGCCACTTTCAGTTTTACATTTAAATACTTCTGCTTGTGTGATGTTCATGAAGCATGAGATCAAGATAAGAAGGATGGGAAATAGCCGCATGATTTTCGGGAAGAAATAGTTCATCGTAATTATCTCCTGCTCAGGGACTGTAAACACTTATAACTAAAATGCGTTGCCCGGACACAATCAGGCGGGTTATCAATAATTATAGCCATAAATGTCCGCTTTCGCTGGAAAGCAGACGTTCAAATATTAATAAATACAAAGAATTTAGTTAATACTTGGAACATGTAACTTGTTATTAGTGAAGGCTTCTTCTAATGATGTATCAATGACACATTCGTAATTATCTATACGTGCGATGAGCTGATCGGTTTCATCGATAAACTCTATCGTTGCCAGTGCTCGATGTTCTGAATGATCAATAACATTGATATTGATCTTACAACCTTCATTGGGGAAAGATTGTTGGAACTGTTTATATTCACCAATTGCTGTTGGAAGTGAACCTAGACCGAATTGTTCAAAGCACCATAGGATCATCATCTGGAAACTACAGTCCATTGCGAGTGGATCAGTTAGCCAGGATGAACGTATTGGTTTTTTCATCCATAGTTTTGGTGCTGTGGCACCATTTATCTGTGACCTAATGCCTTTAATGCTCCAGCCATCTACAGATAAAATTCCTTGCAAAATCTTTCCATGGAATAATCGATTAGATGAATAGATTTCATTTGCCGCATGTGAATAGTGCCCTGTGACAGTTTGGGTACTAATGCTTTCTTGCTGGATACTTTCGGTAGACAGAACAATATCTGCACGAGCATTGAGAATTTTCCCGCTACGTAGTTCAACAGGAACAATATCTTTATCGTTTTCTTGATGAATATCACCTGCAAGAATTTGCAGATCAATATTTTCATTTGCTTCGAGTGTTACTCCTTTAAAGATACGAAAATTTCTGAAGCCATGATAGTTAAGGCCGGGGTTGTCATGCATGGCGCCATGCGCAAACCATTCAGTGATCATTGCTACTGGTAATACTGCATGGCCATTCATCACATGTGATTGCAGAAAGGTATGATCATTCACATTCAATGTGCGTGAAAAAGCAACGCGCATATTTACGGCAGGAATTTCTGATGTTGTAGATGAATCTGTTATTGGTGTACTTAATTTGGCAGTAGGTTTTTGTGTCAAGGCACCAAGCACAACAACTTCGACAGGACCTTTATGTGCAATTTCCTGCATTAGATAATCAGCACCGGCCTTTAAATCAATCACACCCACACCTTCGCTCTTGAAGATTCTCTTTAATGCTGGTGTGACCATACCGCCATCCCATGGCCCCCAGTTAACACTGACGACACGGCAGTCCTTACGTAAAGTTGCCTGTTGTTGTGCGACTTTATTCAAGACTTCATTGGCAACGGCATAATCACATTGCCCTTTGCGACCAAAACGTCCGGTGGATGATGAGAACATCACCATAACTTTTAAGTCATCGTTTTCTGTTGCAGTGAGCAGGGAATCAATACCAGCAGCTTTGGTTGCATACACATGAGAAAACTGTTCTTCGGTTTTATCTTCGATCAATCTATCTGCCAATACGCCAGCACCGTGGATAAAGCCGCTGATTGTTCCAAGTGATTCTCTGGCTTCATCAACTGCAGCTATTACCTGATTTTTATTGCAAACATTAACCGTGCGATACATTACTTTCACACCGGTTGATTCAATGCGTTGTAAATTCGTTCGAATTTCCCTGTCGGCAAGAATTATTTTGCAGGAATTATCTATATCTTTTGGTTTAATTAATTTTAACTTAAGCCCTCTTTCATTCTTCTTGAGTACTGCTGCTTTGATCTCACTTTCTGTTGTCAGATCTTCAAGCCATGCTTCTTCAGGCCTAGGCATTTCACTTCGACCTAATAACAATAAATTAGTCTGTGTTGTTTCAGCCAATGCAACAGCAATCTCTGCAGTTACACCACGTGCGCCACCGGTGACGACCACGACATCATTTGCATCTAATGCAGTTGCTTTGTTTGATTGATCGATCTCAGTTGTGTTGAGTTCAAGTGTATATCGTTGTTCATTGCTAATACCGACTTCTAAAGGACCATCTAATAAACATTCATTAACGATGCTATTTGCCAGATCGTCGATATTGTCACTGGTCTCAATATCAATGGCTTTACAGGAAACTTCTGGCCATTCTTTATCAGCTGTCTTGATCAGGCCTGCAATACCGCCGGAAACGGGACAGGTATCACCGACACCAGATAAACCAAATTGTCCACCCAGCTGTGTGACACTGGCCAGGATTGCAGCATCAGCTTTACCTGAAGCGCGTAACGATTTACTGACGCGTTGTACCAGCAAGAAACTATCTTTCATAAATGTCTGATCTGGAATAGCAGGGGTCAGTATGATTAAACCCGCCAGGTTCAACTCCGGCTCAGCATCCAGTGAAATAATTTCTGGTTTTAGATTCTTTTGTTTGAGTGATTCACAAACTGCCTGAGTTAATTCTGGCGCCTCACCAGTGACCCAAACCGGTGCATCTTTTGCTAATAATATTTTTTCGTGTTGCGTGTTTAAAGGCACGGCTGACAAGACTTGTCTTTCAATTGTGGTGACTGCTTCAGTAGCAACTGATTCTGAATTTGTTTCGGGGGAAACCGTTTCTGCTGCCATGAGTGCGGGCGAGCTTATCAGCATGTGATCAACAATCTGTTGCAAGGTTTGTAATGTGCCCAGGTCTTCCGGTTTAACGGCTGGCATTTCTGGCATGCGTTCTTGCAGTGCAGAAAGTATTTCAACGCGCTTGATAGAGTCGATACCCAGATCAGCTTCCAGGTTCATATCCAGATTCAACATGTCTACCGGGTAACCAGTCTTATCGGCAACAACGTCGAGCATGATTTCTGCTAATTGCTCGTTATTTACGACAGCAGTTGTTGTCGCAGGTATCTCTGCGACTGAATTGCTGCCAGCAGCAAGAAAATCGACTATCTGTTGCAGGGTTTGTAACTTACCCAGTTCTTCAGGGCTGACTGCAGGAGCACCAGGGAGTTGTTCCTGTAAGGCTGACAAGATTTCTACGCGCTTGATGGAATCTATCCCCAGATCGGAATCCAGATTCATATCCAGTGTCAGCATTTCCAGTGGGTAACCGGTTTTCTCAGCTACCACTTCCAGCAAGACCGTCTGTAATCTGTCATCTGAAACGGAAGAGCTACTTGATGTTGTTTCTGATGAAGCTACAGTTTGTGATGTTGTTGCTATTTTTGGCATGGCAGCAACAATAAACTCAACAATATTTTCAAGGAACTGAAAGGTGCCTAATTCTTCTGGATTAATCGTCGGTGCGCCGGGTAGTTTTTCCTGTAATGCAGACAAGATTTCTACACGTTTGATTGAATCAATGCCGAGATCGGTATCCAGACTCATGTCCAGACTTAGCATTTCCAGTGGGTAACCGGTTTTTTCTGCGACGACGTTTAGTAAAATGCTGTGCACATCATCGTCGGCATGTGCAGCTTTTGCTGTTTCTATAATTTCGACTGCAGGTTTAGTCTCATCAATTGGCGGTGGTATAACAACAGGTGCATCCGGTGTCAGTTGCACGGGACTTTGTATGCTCGGTGTTGTTACTTGGGCAGCCGATGCTGGCGCAGGAATATTTGTCGTGCCTAATCCTAACAAGGCTTGCTGCTGTTGCAGTAATTGCGCAATGGTTTGCTGGGCTGTTTCCTGTCCCAGTAAATATTGCTGATGCAACTTTGCGGTTTGTTCCTGCATCTTTTGTAAGGCAAGAATACTTTCCTGAGTTGCACGCAAGGCATCTTGCCCTTGAGCGGTTGTAATTGTAGTCGCTGTTTGTTGTACGAGTTTTTGTTGACTCGAATTGGAATTCTTCATATCTGAAACTTGTTGTACCTTTGTATGTGCCTGATCTATTCGTTTGGCCTGTTGTGGTCTTGCCGGACGTTTCTCTCTAGGCATCATATAGTTCGCACCGGACAAAGGAATAGTCATAGCTGGTTTTTTATCTGTGCTTTTTTCAACTGAATCAAGATAACCTTCATCCCATTTTGAAAGATCGATTTCTTTACCCAGGACTGCGAGGCTTGCCAGCAAGTTGGCAAGATCATATTGACCATGTCGTTTTCCCGAAGAAGTATCCAGTGACAGGACCTGAAAATCTTTCTCGTCTAAAATGGAATTAAGCAAAATAGATTTAACCAGGCCACTTAAACGATTTCCTGGGCCAACTTCAATAAAGGTACGTACGCCGAGTGCAGCCATCTTTTCTATTTGTTCAACAAACCTCACCGGTTTTGCAAGCTGTCCTGCAAGTAGTTGTCGAACTTCATCTTCATTGTCTGGATATTCATTCGCTGTTGTATTAGACAGCACTGCCATAGTGCCCTGGTTTAATTTGATCTCAGCCAGTGTTTTAGCGAATGGTTTTTCTGCACCAGCAACGAACTTACTGTGGAAAGCGGCAGAGACCGGTAATTGTGTGGCGCTTAATTTTTGTTGCTTACAAAGCGCAACGGCTTTTTCAATTTGATCAGTCGCACCGGACAAGACAATTTGTTTCGGTGCATTATGATTGGCAATGACTAAATCAAGTTTTTCATCTTTAATAAACTTTTCTACAATTTCCAGTTCGGCTGAGACCGCCAACATAGAACCACGATCGCCTTCCCCTTCAGCCATTAACTTACCGCGTAACAAAGACAATTGATGTAGCGCTTTCTCATTGAAGACACCGGCAGCACATAAAGCAACCAGTTCGCCATAACTATGACCGGCAGTGACATCCGATTTAAAACCAAACGCTTCAAGTGTTCGTAAGCCTGACAAACTGACGGCACCAATCGCTGGCTGTGCATTTCTTGTGTCGCGCAAAAACTCTTCTTGCGCCAGGCGTGCCTCATCTGAAAATACAGGCACGGGATAGATGGCGTCACTGAGTCTTGAGCCATGTTTGTTTTCACCCTTGGCGGTATTTGCTGCGCTCAAGATGGTATTAAATTGTGGGAACTGGCAGGCAAGGTCGCGCAGCATGCCAACATACTGTGTGCCTTGTCCCGGAAATAACAATCCAGTTTTATGTTCGTGTGCACCAGATGCATAACTGATGCCGATGGGCAGTTGCCAGAAATCCTGATCATTATTGTCTGACAGCATCTTGATGGCATTTTCAATCAGTGTTTGCAGATCTGTTTTATCTTTTTCGATAATGAATGTCACACGCTGTGTTTTTTTAGCGTCAAAATCTGTACAGGATTTTGCAGCAAAGGCGCGATGCTCTGACCATGGTTTATTGGTATCAATATTTGTTAGTTGATTGACGAGTTCTTCTTTTGTATCCGCACTCAAGGCAATGATGAGTACACGACCATCCCAGTCGATCTCTGCGTCATTACTTTCCGCTTCTTCAAGGACACAGTGAAAATTACTGCCACCGAAACCAAAAGCACTCAGCGCTGCGCGTCTTGGATGTGAATCGTTGGCAACCCAGGGACGTTTAATCGTATTGACGTAAATGGGTGCCTTGCCTGGCTCCAAGGCCGCTAGTGGTTGATCGACCTTGATAGTCGGCGGTAATACTTTGTGTTTCAGTGCTGATATCGTCTTGATCATACCAGCAATGCCCGCGGCAGACTTGGTATGACCAATCATGGATTTCACAGAACCGATAGCACACCATGTGTCCTCTGCATTCACCTGTCGGTAAACCTTTTCCAGGGCTTCGGCCTCTACGGCATCACCAACTGAGGTCCCTGTGCCATGTGCTTCGATGAGCTCGATGGAATCTGGTGAAACATCCGCTTGCTTGTAGGCATTTTCCAGTGCCTTGATCTGGCCTGCTGCACTGGGTGCATAGATGACGTTACCACGACCATCACTGGAGGTGCCGATGCCTTTGATCACTGCATAGATCTGATCGCCATCTCGTTTGGCATCATCAAGACGTTTCAGGATAATTGCACCCATGCCTTCACCGATAATAGTGCCGTCGCCGCTAGCTGCGAAAGGTCGGCTATTTCCCGTCGGTGAGAGCGCGGGTGTTTTACTGAAACACATGTACATAAAAATATCGTTGAAGGTATCCAGTCCACCGGCAATGGCCATGTCTGATCGACCGGACTGCAGTTCTAACGATGCCAGATGGATGGCGCTTAATGAGCTTGCGCATGCGGCATCGACAACACAGTTGGTTCCGCCTAAATCAAATCGATTGGCAATACGTCCAGCGGCGACATTACCCAATAAACCCGGGAATGAATTTTCCTGCCAAGGCACATAGCTATCAGAAATTCTTTGTACGACATCTTCTGCGGTTTCCGGATCGACACCGGCATCGGTCAATGCCTCACGCCAGATCGGATGACCTAATCTTGCTCCCAATGGTATTACTAGCTCGAGTGTGCCAGTGACACCCATGATGACGCTGGTACGATCACGATCAAATTCTTTGCCATCCCCGGCATCTTTACCGGTTGAATAACCTGCATCTAACAAGGCTTGCCTGGCCACCACCATGCCGAGTAACTGCGTGGTATCGGTGGCTTCGATGTTGTTGGGACTCATGCCGTATTGCAGTGGATTGAAATCAACCGGATCAATAAACCCACCACGACGGGCGTAGGTCATGTCCGGTGCTTTTTGATTCGAATCAAAATAATCTTCAGGATTCCAGTGTGAATCGGGAATATCAGTAATGGCATCGACACCTTCGCGAATATTCGACCAATATTCATTCACATCACTCGCCTTTGGAAACAGACATCCGACACCAATAATGGCTAAAGGAGAAGAAGTGGATTGGGCCTGTTTCTTGTTCTTAGTAACCTGGGTCATGATAAGTTTTGCTCAATCACACTAATTTCTTGCGGCGCCATATGCGTCACCTGATCTGAAAATTTTACACCCTGATTGCGTAATGCATTTATTCGTGTGACTACGGCAGCACCATAAAGAAGATTCATTGCCACCGTCACAATGGTTCGGTTGGCAGGTTCTGCTAACCATGAACCTTTGGTCCATTCATTAAACGCACCCATGGAAGGCCCGCACCAGACTTGATAGTCCACCTGTCTTGATTCTTCTCCAGTATTGGCCCACCGCGATGAGAGTCCCAGGTACCAGCGAAAGATCAATGCCATCTTATGTTTTGGGTCCTGTTCAGCTCTCGTAATTTGTTCAGGGTCGCGTTCGTTGAAAAAATCTTGTGTCAGTTGCCAGATGTCATTTAACGGTGCTTTAAAGATGGTCTTTTCCAACGACTGCTTTTCTTTTTCTGGAATAGCATCAATAGAATCATAAGCACGATAAAGTTCATAAAGTTTATTGCCGCGCATGGCGAACATGGTGCCCCGTTTCAATACCTGTAACTTTACGCCCATCTCAAACATATCAACCGCGGGTGCCATGATGACATCGGCCTGTTGTGCATCAGCTAACATTTTACGCACGATATCGCTGCTGCCTGATTCGACGCAGGCCTGATTCACAGTCCCCGTGAGGACATAGGCCGCGCCCATAGAGAATGCGGCCGCTGCGGATGCAGGGGTGGCAATGCCTCCTGCGGCACCAACTCTTAATGGCATAGAGTAATTAAATTCTTTTTGTAAGCGATCACGTAAAGCAATCATGGTAGGCAGCAGAGTGATCGCAGGTCGGTTATCCGTGTGTCCGCCAGAATCTGCTTCAACGGTGAGATCCTGTGCCATGGGAATTTCTGCAGCCAGTACTGCCTGCTCTTCGGTTATGTCTCCAGAGGTAACTAACTCCTTCAACATTTTTTCCGGTGGGGGGCTAAACCATTTTGTCGCGACTTCTATACGTGAGGCCTTGGCAATAATCCGGTTCGGTGTTTCGATTTCGCCATCTGTATTTCGATGAATACCATGAACCCGGTATCGAACAGCAGGCAGGGTCAGTTTCATGTAGGCCGAGGTTTCAACCAGGCGAATGCCATACTTTATATAAAGTGAAACTACGGCATCTTCATGTCCTTTTTCATTGGGCGAGAAAATCAAGTTGAAACAAAATGGTTTCGACCCTAATGTTTCTGTCAGGTGTTTTGCAGCATTTTCAATTTCACCCAGTGTTAAACCAGCAGCACCAAAAGACGCAAGTAAGTTTGAACTCGCTACCGTTTCGACCAGCTCAATAGAGGCAATGCCGTTGGCCATGGACCCACACATATAAGGGAAACGCAGACCATGATCTTCACAAAAACTGATGTCACCCAATTGACGAGGTGAACTGGCTGGTGCGAATCCAGTAACAGGCAGAGCATCTGATTCTGCCTGTGCACCGATTTTCACTTCACCATGATGGCTAAGCATATTTTGCTGGTTTTGATCCTGCACGACGTAAACAGGCTTGTTAAGATCACAAATAGCTTTATGCATCGCTGAATCATCTTCAAGCAGCGTCGAATAATCGCCGGTCCATGAGCCAAGAAAATGTTGATCGGGGGCATGGCCAGATACATTTGTCCCTGTCACGGGGCTTTCGTCCAGCTTTTCTTTGGCTAATGGTATTTGCGTCACTTGTGTCATATTTATTTTTACAAACCTGTATTAAATATCTTAAATACCAGCATATTCAATGACCTGATGCGTGTCTGCCGAGCAAAATCGGGTCGGCCATTATATACCCAAACTACTTGGAAATGCCTTGTCGGACGTCCTTTTTAGTGATTTTCTCTGCTAAGCAGGAGGGTGGCTTGTCTCAAAAGCGAGATAAGGTCGAAGGGTATTATTAATTATTGATTTATAAGGCTATTTTTCTGCAACAATGTAGGCGATCCAGCCGGCATCGGCCTCACCTTCAGTTGCCGGGACAAAGATGCCATTACCTTCGTCGGTATCTTCGTCTGTCCCTTCCCAGTAAACAGTTGCTTTGAAACCTGCTTCCGTGAGCATTTCGGTGAGTTCTGGCAAGCTCCACAGGCGCCATTCGTAAGTGAAGGCCTTGTTTATTTTTGATCCATCTTTAAATTTGAAATGAATGCGGCACACACAGTGGCCTGTCACAGGATCATAACTTTCCTGATCCCAGACATAGGTGAATTTGTCATATTCGGTGCGTTCTTTCATTTCCTGGTAGGCCTCGTATCCGCCAAAGGCATCAAGAAATAAAATTCCGTCGTCGACGAGAGTGTTATAGATTCTCTTAAAATACTTAATCATGGATGGGCGATCTTCAAAGATCCAGTAACTAAAATTCATTGCTAGCGCGGTATCGACCTTGTCGGTCTTAACAGTCATGACATTGTCGTTGACCAAGGTAACGCGTTTTGCCTGTTCCTCGGTCAGCTTCCCTACTTTATGCTGACGACCCCATTCCAGAACTTCCTCGTTCAAATCTATGGCAATGGCCTTGTTGGTTTTACGACGACGTATCCATTCACATGAAGTGTTCGCGGTGCCACAGAAATCTTCCCTTAATATTTCTGCTTTGCGACCACGGAGTTTTTCAAATGTTTCATCAACAAAATCAATTTCTGATTCAACACATTGGACAGACTGTTCATAAAGAACATTGATATCTGCTTTGTCCGCCATAGTTTTTTTTGGCGTTCCAGATTTTTGATGTTTATTGAAACGATGTTTTTTTGTATGCTCCATACCGCGTGCCATTGTTGTTTTTATCTGTGACAGCGGAGACTATAAGTTATTTGTTAATTCAGCAAGTTAGCTGTCTATATTTGATTTGTGGTTTTGCCTGATGGCGAAATCACTGTTCCTTCGCATCCATGCGGTCGTGTACATCGCCGCTCTCGCACATCCTGTGCTTCACGGCATCGCCTACATGGATGTAGGCGCTTAGGATTAGTCTGGAACAATAATCCTGAAGGCCATTCAAAGTCGCTCCTCTGCATCCATGCAGCCGCGACATACAGCACTTCCTGTGCATAAAAAAAGCCCCGCAATGCGGGGCTTTTCATTAAACTACGACGAGTAGTACGTCATTTGAAATAAAGCTGACTTACATCATTCCGCCCATACCACCCATACCACCCATGTCGCCCATATCAGGCATCGCAGGAGCATCATCTTTTGGTGCTTCAGCGACCATGGCTTCAGTGGTGATCAGCAGACCAGCAATAGAAGCTGCATTCTGTAGCGCCGAACGCGTGACCTTTGTTGGGTCGAGAATACCCATTTTGATCATATCTCCATATTCACTGGTTGCAGCGTTGTAACCTTCGTTGTCTTTACGATTGACCACTTCGTTAACAACAACTGATGCTTCGCCACCTGCGTTATTAACGATTTGACGTAGAGGCTCTTGCAGTGAACGTCGGATGATATTGATACCTATGTTCTGATCCTCATTATTACCTTTCATGCCATCAAGTGCTTTCAAAGCTCGAAGTAATGCAACACCACCACCTGGAACAATGCCTTCTTCAACTGCTGCGCGAGTTGAGTGTAATGCATCTTCTACGCGAGCTTTCTTTTCCTTCATTTCGATTTCTGTTGCGGCACCAACCTTGATGACGGCAACACCGCCAGACAGTTTGGCAACGCGTTCCTGCAGTTTTTCACGGTCATAATCTGAAGTAGAAGATTCAATCTGTTGCCGGACCTGGTTAATACGACTTTTAATGTCCTTTGCCTTGCCCGCACCATCAATCACAGTGGTATCATCTTTGGTGATAACGACACGTTTTGCAGTACCTAAATCATCAAGACCCGCTTTTTCAAGTGTTAAGCCAACTTCTTCAGCGATAACAGTACCGCCAGTCAGTGTTGCCAGATCTTCTAACATGGCTTTACGACGGTCACCGAAGCCAGGCGCTTTTACAGCAGCGACCTTAACGATGCCACGGATGGTATTCACTACCAATGTTGCCAGCGCTTCACCTTCAATGTCTTCTGCGATGAGTAACAGTGGACGGCCTGATTTGGCAACGGCTTCCAGGATTGGGAGTAATTCACGGATGTTTGAAACCTTTTTGTCGTGTAACAAGATGTAAGGTTCTTCTAATTCAACACTCATGGACTGCTGGTTGTTGATGAAATAAGGAGATAAATACCCACGGTCAAATTGCATGCCTTCAACTACGTCCAGTTCATTTTCCAGACCTGAACCTTCTTCAACGGTAATGACACCTTCTTTGCCTACTTTGCTCATAGCTTCAGCGATGATGTCGCCAATAGCCGAGTCGTCATTCGCAGAGATTGTACCTACCTGTGCAATGGACTTTTGGTCGTCACAGGGCTTGGAGCTTTTTTCCAGTTCTTCAACAACGGCGATGACTGCCTTGTCTATTCCACGTTTTAAATCCATCGGGTTCATGCCTGCCGCAACAGACTTCAGACCTTCAGTCACAATTGACTGGGCCAAAACGGTTGCTGTGGTGGTGCCGTCGCCTGCGATGTCGGAAGTTTTTGAAGCCACTTCTTTCAGCATCTGCACACCCATATTTTCGAATTTATCTTTTACTTCGATTTCTTTGGCGACAGAGACACCATCCTTTGTGACTGTTGGCGCACCAAAACTTTTATCCAGTACGACGTTACGACCTTTTGGGCCAAGGGTAATCTTGACGGCATTGGCCAGGGTGTTCACACCTTTCAGCATGCGCTGTCTTGCGTCATCACCAAATTTAATTTCTTTTGCACTCATTTTTCAATTTCCTCTAAAATAATTCTGCGGTTGCGAAGGATTAACCTTCGATGACGCCCATGATGTCTTCTTCACGCATGACGAGGAGTTCCTCATCGTCTAGCTTGACCTCTGTGCCGGAGTATTTACCGAATAGTACGGTGTCGCCGACTTTGACTTCCAGTGGGCGTTTTTCACCACTATCAAGAATTTTGCCAGGGCCTACGGCAATGACTTCGCCACGAATTGGCTTTTCTGTAGCAGAATCCGGAAGCACGATACCGCCAGAGCTGGTGGTTTCCTCTTCCATGCGTTTAACAATCACACGGTCTTGTAAAGGACGTATATTCATGTATTTGTCTCCTGAAAATACGGGTTAATAGTAAGGGTTAAAATATTTTGTTAGCACTCTAGTCGAGTGAGTGCTAATTATAGGGCCGGATCTTTATCTGTCAAGGCTAAGCACTGTAAATAGGTGATTTCAAGGCTCTTTATGTTCCCAGTATTCCCCTTCCAATGTGACTCTTTCACCATGTCCTTGTGTCTGGGCCCGTTTATTGTGTTGGGTAACGATGGCTCTTTTCAGGACAGAATTGGCAATTTTGCTGCGAATAGAGGGAACCAGGCAGATGAAGCCAATGGCGTCTGTGAAAAAACCTGGTGTTAATAAAAGGGCCCCTGCGATAAGTAACATAAGGCCTTCCAGCATTGTGGCTGCGGGTAGTTCACCTTGATCCAGACTTTGTCTGATTTTCGTCAATGTTATGAATCCCTGTATCCGTAACAAAGTCACGCCCAGCCCAGCGGTGAACAGACATAAGGCGATGGTGGTCAATGCCCCTATCTCACTGCCGATTTGAATCAGCAGGTAAATCTCAATCAGTGGGGTAAAAATGAATATTAGAATGAATAGATTAAACAAAAATACCTGCCTTTGGTTGTATTTAGTGTGTGATTGAATTGGATTATTTAATAATGTGTTGGCAGAATAGGGGAATTCAAGTCATTTGGAAAAATAGTTGGAAATATTTTGACTAAGAAAGTAGAACATTTACTGGTTTTAACCACTTGCCCAGGTACGATTACCGCAAAACAAATTGCACAGGATTTGGTAGCGAATGACGTCGCTGCCTGTGTCAATATCATTCCTGGACTAAACTCGTATTTTAAATGGAGCCACAAAGTAGAATCTGATGTTGAATTATTGCTTTTGATTAAAACCACCTCTAAGCATTTTCCTGCTGTTCAAAAGAGAATAAAGTCCTTACATCCATACGAACTTCCAGAAATTATTGCAGTCTCTATTAAGGATGGCCTTGAAGAATATCTCCGTTGGATTGAAGACAACACAAAATAAATGAATACGGCAGCATTCCGCTTGCTGTCGCTCGTCCTGGCAGTAACTACCTCAGCAACTTCTTATAATATCGTGTTGGCAGGATCTTTGTCTGACGGGATTGATAATATATTTGGCAAGCTTACCGGGGCCGAACAGCCTGA
>JAKZTI010000023.1:0-6587 GCA_047517145.1 Gammaproteobacteria bacterium | reverse complement strand
CTTGGTGATTATCCTTAGCGGCAAAGGCGGAGAAAAAGGCTTGTCTGACTTTAAGGCATTACTAACAATTCGTTTTTGTACAAACGTCTGAAATTTCTGGATGAATCTTGTAGCAGGTTCGCGTCGAGTTTGAACCATAGCCAGATCAGTAACATTCAATCGATTTTCTTTTATTGGATCAGCAAGAAGGTTAACGGTCGCCACAGCGTCCTGAATCGCATAATTTATGCCCACACCGCCAACAGGTGACATGATATGAGCTGCGTCACCAATCAATAACAAACCATCCTGATACCATTTCTCAACACGTCCAGTCACCACTGATAATATTGAACATTGTGACCAGTCTGTAATTTCCGAGATTGTACTTGTTATCTCAGGAACCAAAGCTGCTATTTCATTTTGAAAATGTTCAATGCCCTGATTGCGTAACTCCTTATAGGAACCTTTCATGATGATATAACCAGCCTGGATATAATCACCCCGATTAATCAAGGCAACCATCGTGCCTGAACCAATTCGGCCATTGACAGATTCTGTTAATCCTGAATTTTCAGGTATTGGAACCTTGAACCAAATTACATCCATGGGCGGAGAAGTTTTACCCAATTTCATATCTGCCAATCGCCGCGCCGTTGACCCCCGCCCATCCGCACCAATTGTTAATAAACAATCCAGTTCGTACTCCTGTCCATCTTTGGTGAACATTACACCCGTTATTTTTTCATTATCTTTCTTAAGTTCTTTGACTCTGGCACCCATATGCAACGTAAAGCCTGATAATTTTTCTGCTTGTTTGACGATGTAATTTAAAAACTTTTCCTGAGGAATAATGGCGACAAAAGGAAATTTGCAATCCATTCCTGAAAAGTCAGCGATTTCGAGTAGATACCCAGATGCATTGAGTTTTAAATTAGCAACTTTGCTATTACACTGTGACAAGATTTCATCAGCAAATCCAAGCTGATCCAGTATCTCTAATGAAGAAGCATGTAAAGTGTCACCCCGAAATTCCCGATCAAAATCCTTTTCCCCTTCAAGCAAGACAACAGAAACACCTCTCAAAGCAAAAAGATAAGCACAAATAACACCCGCTGGCCCCGCACCGATAATACAAACCTGAGTTTTATCAGGACAATCTGAATCAGACATGATTTTCCTTCAGATAGAACAATATATTTGAGTGACTATATAGGTCATAACTCATTTGTCTTGTATCAATCGACACTGACCCTATTGATCTAATTTCAATCACTCAGGCACCTTTTATTCAACTCAACAACAATTTATTGAGAAATGTTTGCTTCTGCTCCAGCTGATGCCATGCTTTATCCCGTGAAACTGAAACACAACCAATTTTATCGCCGGCCTTTAGTTGCCCAAGAATATTCAGATCTGAGCTAATGACATTCGCTACTCTAGGATAGCCGCCGATGGTTTGCCCATCAACAGAAGATATTATCGGTAAGCCAGAAGGCGGCACTTGAATACTGCCTTGAGTCAAACCACTCGAAATAATGTCTACTGATGTGTTGAGCGGAACAGGCTTGCCTTCTAGGCGAAGTCCCATCCGATTAGAATCGACCGAGACCTTATAGGTAGAATCATAAAAAGAATCTAAACATTCCTGATCAAAACTGTCTGCTTCAATGCCCGGACAGCACCTTAATAAATAATTACCAGTTAAGGTCGGGCGATACGCTTCAGGAAGCACACGTTTTTTTGTTTCATGCGCAAGTAAAACCTCTAACACGTCATTGGCCTCAAATTTGCGCCCTTTATAGCCGCCAAATCCGGCAGTAAGGTGGGTCGATTGGCTGCCAAATAGTGGATCGACTTTCAGTTTTCCCGCAATAGCGAGATAAGCTCTTGCACCATTGCGTAATCGCTTAAATTCTAAAACATCGGCTGCTTTTACATTGATGGTTTCATTATTAAACACCGGCTTACCATTGAGAGTTAGATCAAATTCAGCCCCGCAAATTGCGATTGAAAGGGATTGGTTAAACTCAATCGTCGGCCCGATAAGGGTAACTTCTATAGCCGCCTGGTTTAACGGGTTTGATACCAACCAGTTCGCCAACTGTAACGACAAGGGATCCATTGCCCCGCTTCTGGAAATGCCCTGGTGCATAAAACCCGAACGACCCGCATCCTGAATACTCGTTTGCATACCCGGCTTGATAAATCGTAGACTCATGCCTGCTCCCTTTTAAGTTGCTCAAACGTTTCAATATCAATAGAAACAAAACGAATCTTGTCGAGAGGCTGTGCGATAAAAGGCTGTTTAGCGGTAGGGTTAAAAATAGAGATGGGCGTCTGACCAATGATATGCCAGCCTCCCGGACTTTCGACGGGGTAGATCCCGGTTTGATTTCCACCAATCCCGACAGCGCCAGCGGATATTTTTAGTGAAGGTATTTCTTTACGAGGGCAATGCAACTGATCAGCAAGACCGCTTAAATAAAGGAACCCGGGTAGAAACCCAAGCATATTCACCAGATAATTATGTTGCTTATGCTGTTGTATTACTTCATCGGGGCTAAGATTGCAGTACTCAGCCAAGCTCTCCAAATCAGGTGCGTAAGCGCCTTGGTAACACACCGGGATTTCAATTAACCTTGAAGCAACAGCCTTCGTTGTTTCAGTGATACCTTTTTCTATTACTTGCCTAATCAATTTTTCGATAGAGTCTGTCTCGATGGCCAGTACGTCAAAACAAAGTGTTAAACTTTGATAGGCCGGGATCGCTTCAATAAGCATTCCTGGAAAAGTCGATTTAAATGCTTCCGCCAAGGATAAGATATGACGTGTTAAACCTTCGCCAGCTTCCTCGGCAAAAAAAAGCGTTAACGCACTATCGCCATTCCATTGGGCATTCCATCGAATCTTTGTTTTAATATTCGGCAGCTTATTCACCCAACTGAAATGTCATTGTTAGCCAATGCTTGATAAAGATCGCGGGCTATCGTCAGTGCATTGTCATTATCACCATGTAGACAAATAGTTTCGACCCTGGGTGATATCAATACACCGGTCGATGATTCTATCGATTCATTTTTTGCCAGGGCAATGGCCTGCTGAATACAGATTTCATCTTGCGTAATAACTGCATGCGGCTCTGTACGAGGTGTTAATGTCCCATCAGGGAGATAACGTCGATCCATAAAACCTTCAGGAATAAAGTTTAGATTTTTATTCTCGCAAACGTTTTGAAAGTGCCCTTGCGCCAGACCATAGATATGAATATCAGGAAACGTTTCAAAGAAATAGTCTGCAATCACATCGGCAAGCCCATGATTTTGTTCAACATCATTATAGAGCGCACCATGCAGCTTGATATGATAAAGCGTGGCATTGTAATTTTTGACAACACCAAGGAATAAATCCAATTGTTGTCGTAAAGATTCAACGACCTCGTTGGCAGAAAGACCTAAACTACTGCGGCCAAAGTTATCCGGATCCGGATAACCCGGGTGAGCACCTATCTTTAACTGGTGTTGCAACGCATTTTTAATAGCGTATTCAATTGTTTCCATATTGCCCGCATGTCCGCCACAGGCAATATTACAACTCGACAGATAAGGCATTAACAAGGCATCGTTATCGCCATCAGCTGTCGTACAACCCTCACCTAAATCACAATTGATATCAATAGTAAAAGTCTTATTCATTTCGATTGGTCAAATATAAAAGGAAATAATTTTTTCTACAAGTTCTCTAGGCTAATAATAAATCTATCCCTTTAATTCTTAAAACCAATCGATACTGACCCTGTTGATTCTAGTCCTCTAGTAAAGCACCAAATTCCTTTCTTTTGGTTTCAAACCATTCCTTCATTGCATCAGGATTTTTCATAAGGTCTTTCATTTCATCCATGGCCTTAAGATGTTCTTCATCACCTTGCTGAAACATCTCCATACCATGTTGTTTGCTCATTTCAGCAATTTCATCAAAACTGTTCGCATGAAACACTTCATCACATGCCCCACCGAGTTGTTTACACGTCATTGTTTTCATATTCCTATCTCCATTGTTTATTTTGAATTATTAGAGAAATCCGTGGTTTTGTAAATGGATATACTTATGCCGCGAGTGCATGGATGCACAGGCGCGGCCTGTCCCCTTAATTTTCTGAAAAGCTACCGTTGGTGAATGTCCGCTTTATACTGAAAGCGGACGTTCCGATAGATGGAATACAGGAAACTCTACCCAAAAACCTTGCTTAAAGGTATCCCCTATACTACTTTTTATCTATCACATCCTTGCCAATCTCATGAATAATCAGAATTAGCCAAGAAAGACTATATTGGCGATAAAGGAATGGGGGAATGGATTCAAGTCAACAGAATGTCTCTGTGCCTCAATGTAAATAAGTTTGTATAACCAATCTTGGTGACAGGAGGTGGACTGGTATGGCAAATATGTTATGTCCCAAATGTGGCAAATTTCAGGAAAAGGCAGAAGTCTGTAGTTCTTGTGGCATTATCGTTGCCAAATACAATACAGAATCAAGTCAGCAGAATGTCCCTGTGACTCAACAAGTCAATGAGCCTGTATTACAATATGCAGGTTTCTGGCGCCGTTTTGTGGCCATGCTTATCGATTCCTTCATATTGACTTTAATCCAGATCGGCCTGGTTGTTTTGCTTGTATTTAGTGCAGAAGATATTATCAATCAATGGGGGGGCTTGATAGAGTCATTGTGGTTGATCTTTCTCTGGCTTTACCTTGCCGGAATGGAAAGCTCATCAAAACAGGCCACTCTCGGAAAAATGGCGCTGGGTCTGCAAGTTACAGACTTAGAAGGCAACCGAATCACCTTCCTGCGTGCCACTGGCAGAATGATGGCGAAGCTCCTGTCTGTCATGACACTCATGATTGGCTACCTGATGGCAGCATTCACCGAGAAGAAGCAGGGACTTCATGACATTGTTGCAGATTGTCTAGTTATAAAACGAAAAGAATCCAGTACCTTGAAGATAGTCTTAATTGCCGTACTCTCTGCGGCTTTGCTCACCGGTGCGCTTGGTGCATATGTTTACTACATCAAATGGCCACAATGGGCAAAGGCCACGGAGGAAGTGCTGCAAGATCCAGGGAAACTGTTTGAACAACCAAAAGGACCATTGCCAGAAAAAACAAAGACCACTGATGAATCAGCAGCTCCGAAAAGTCTTACTAAAGAGGACTATGAAAAACTGCTTGCCGCTCCTCCTCCCAAAGTGTCGGTTTCAGGATTAAAAGCTGTGGCCGGCCCGACATTGATGGAAGTATCAACTTTTTTTTCTGATCAATTCTGGATAAAGGTATATATGCCAACGATTCCGAATTTTGAAAATAAGCTCGCAACTGCAAAAGTTGTGGTCAACACCGTCAAGAATAAAGAAAATCAAAATTACTATGACTCTGGTAATAATTTTGAATCTGAGTTCTTTCGAAAGGTGTCTTTCTCCAGAAAAAATAATCCAGCGCCACATCTTGAAGCAATACGAACTGTACACATTATTCGTGGCATAAATGAAAAAAATATCGTTAGTGTTACGGGGTTAATATTGTTTACCTTACCAATTAATATTGCTTCGGCCAGTTTTAGAGCAGATGAGATAGATCAGGAAAAGAATGCAGCAGGCAGTCTCGTCAGCCTTAAATCAATAGAAGGAAATAATGTCAAAATACATTACGTCGGCGTGGGCAAAAATTTTCTTAAAGTGTTCGCATATAATGCAGCCGGGAAGGAGCTTAAACATGCGGGGGGGGGTCAACACTGTCTGGCTCAGACGTTCGTGACACTGAATTATCTGCCAAATTTCAAGGCAACCCGGTGAAAGTCGAGGTTCTGGTCGCTGAGGAAATTGACGAGCAGTTTTTCTCGTTCAAAATCAAAAAATAACAAGTCGCCAAACCTGGATATAAAACCGTTACGTTCGTTAGGAACGCAGGGAGAAGGACGCTGTGTGATGCCTACCGAATGTCCGCTTTCGCTGGTTAGCAGCCGTTCAATATCAACGAAACAAACCCTGCCCTTACTTTTGCTGGCTCCTAGTTGTTTTAAAATCTTGTGCTATACCTGTTGTTATGAAATACATTATTCTTTTACTTTTATTTCCATCTATTGCTTACGGTATTTGCAGAAATTCCTACGTTTGCGATGGTAATGGCGAGTGTGGGTATCGTGATGTTTGTACCGACTCACAGGACTTACCTTCAACAAATGTCAGACCAATACCAGCATTGCCTACATTAGAGTTGAATCCATTGCCTTCTTTGGAGTTTCCACCACTAGGCACAACACAATGCAAATATATGCAAGTTAATGGAAGATGGGAGAATGTTTGCTACTGATCTTGATCTTCTGTTCTGAACTGCCCACCCACACACGCTCTTAAAATATAAAAAGCGCTAATTTTGCGGAGTGCTATAAAAAAGCATGCTTGCCCAGGTAGTGAATGTCCGCTTAATACTGAAAGCGGACGTTCAGATATAACGCCATATATCAGCGGGCGCGCTTTTTTGCGCGTCCCAAGCGAAGCGATCTTGAGCGATTGGTTAGGTGTGTTATTTTTTACCAAGGACGTTCACTCCAT